>JABIST010000029.1 GCA_018700215.1 Dehalococcoidia bacterium
ATCGAGATGATGATGACGGGCGACGAGATCGACGCTGCGACGGCGGACCGGTGGGGGCTGGTGAATCGGGTGGTGGAACCGGACGCGCTGATGGAGGACGCGATTGAGCTGGCCGGGCGGCTGGCGAGCGGGCCGACGATCGCGATTGAGATGACGAAGCGGCTGGTGAACGATGTGACGCGGGAGGGGTTCGACCGGCAGCTTCAGAATGAGGCGTGGGCGGGGACGCGCGTGGCCCAATCGGAAGATGCAGGCGAGGGGATTCGGTCGTTCGCGGAGCAGCGGAGTCCGGAGTGGAAGGGGCGCTAGACGGCGGCGCGGATCGATTCGCTGCCTTCGAGGATTGAGGCGACCACTTCCTCGAACTTGGGGAGCGAGGCGGAGGGGTCGAGGACGGCGCCGTCCTCGATGAGCTGGGCGTGCTGGGCCTGTGCGCCCTCGCGGATGGTCTGGGGGTTGTAGCGCTGGTGCTGGTCTGAGGCCGCGTGGGCGATGACGGCATCGACGAGGTTGAGCGCGCTGGCGAGGTCGCCGAGCTTTGCGCGGGCGGTGGCGATTTCGCAGAGGGCGGCGAGCGACTCCTGGATCTGGCCGGTCTCGGTGCTGAGGCGGAGGCCATCGATCAGGTAGCCCTCGGCGGCAGCGGGGTCGTCCATGGCGAGCGAGGTGAGGCCGAGGTTATTGAGAGTGTGGAGGAGGCCACGGCGGAAGCTGAGTTCCTGGTTGACCCGGAGCAGGCGGCTGTAGCGGTCGCGTGCTTCGTCGAGTCGACCTTCGGAGCGGGCGCTCATGGCGAGGCCCTCGAGGGCCCAGATCATGCCCCAGTGATCGTTGGTCTGCTCCCAGTAGGCCTGAGCAGCGCCGGCAGTCTCCTGCGCCTCGGCGACCCGTCCCATGCCGAAGAGGGCGTGGGAGGTCCAGTCTCGCATTACGTTGCACCACCAGGAGTCGCCGATTTCGTGAGCGAGATCGATGGCGGGGGCGGTGATGTCGTACATGTCCTGCATCGCGCCTGTATAGAGCAGGTTGATGTTGCGGCAGGAGATGGTGAAGAAATTTACGTGGTCCGGAGGCATTGATTCGAGGATGGCGAGCGCCTGATCGCCGTACTCACGACCGCGTTGGGGGTCGCCGGCGAGGCCGACGAACCAGCTCTGAGAGGCGAGGCAGAATGCGCGGAGCCGCAGCGCATCTTCGCCGCAATTCACGAGGGCGGTGGCGGCATCACCGAAGAGCTGAGCGCCCGGGAGATGCCAGCCGTGGACCTCGTAGATGAAAAAGAAGGCGAAGGCGGCGCGGGTGCTAAAGGAGGAGCCACCGGCCTCGATGGCGGCGTTCCAGGCTGCTCGGACATTTTCGAGGTCCGGCTCGACGAGTTCGACCGCGGCGGGCTGTTCGCGTCGAAGATCTGGTTGCAGGCGTCCTCGAGGAAGCTGACGTAGAAATCAACGTGGCTGGCGATGGTTTCGTCGCAGAGGGCTTGATCGGCGGTGAGCATCTCTTCGCCGTACTGGCGGAGGAGTTCGTGGACGACGAAGCGGCCGGTGTCCGGGTTGGCGACGAGGAAGGACTTGTTGGAGAGGCGGGCGAGGTCACGCGGTGATGCGCCGGCGACAGCGCGGGCTGCATCGCGGGTGAAGCCGCCTCGGAAGAGTGAGAGTTGGGAGAAGAGTTTGCGCTCTTCTTCGCCGAGCATCTCCCAGGAGTAGTCGAAGGCGGCGCGCATGCTGCGGTGGCGGTCTGGCATGTCGCTCTGTTCGGTTTCGAGGAAGTCGACGGAGCGTGCGATCTCCTCGGCGATTTCGCGGACGGGGAGGGTATCGACCCAGGCGGCGGCAAGGATGATGGCGAGCGGTGTGCCCTGGGTGAGCTGGAGGATCTGGCGGAGCGGCTCCTCATCGGCGGGTTGGAGCGTGAAGCCGGGCATGGCTCGCGAGGCCTCGGTGACGAAGAGCTGGGCTGCGTCAGATTCGAGGAGGTTTTCGGCATCCAGGTCGACGCCGCCGAGGGGGTAGACCACCTCAGAGCTGACGTTGAGGCGGATGCGGGAGGTGGCAAGGACTTTCACACCGGGCGCCGCTTCGAGCATGGCAGGGACGAGCCGGGCCGCCTCGGCGAGATGCTCGAAGTTGTCGAGGACGATGAGTTGCTGCTTGGCGCGGAGGTAATCAAGGAGCTGCTGCTGCATATCGGCATCGGAGGAGAGCGACACATCGAGCGCTTCGGCGATGGCCTGCGGGATGCCCTCGGGGGACGCGATGGGGGCGAGCTGAACGAGGAAGACGCCGTCCGGGAAGTCGTCCGAGACCTCGGCAGCGACATCGACGGCGATGCGGGTTTTGCCGGTGCCACCGGGAGCGAGGATGGTGACGAGCCGTCCGTTGCGGAGGTACTCGGTGAGTTCGACGACTTCGCGTTCGCGGCCGATGAGGTCGGTGAGCTGGGTGGGGAGGTTGTGGCGGACCGCATCGAGGGATTTGAGCGCGGGAAATTCGTTGACGAGGTCTTCAGCGTCTACCTGGAAGACGTGCTCGGGCCTGGTGAGGTCTTTGAGGCCGTGGAGGCCCATATCGCGGAGGGAGATACCGGCGGGGAGGGTGTCCTGGACGAGTTCGTTGGTGGAGCCGGAAATGACGGTCTGGCCGCCGTGGGCGAGGCTGCGGAGGCGGGCGGAGCGATTGACGGCGCCGCCGTAGTAGTCGCCACCGCGCATGTCAGCGATGCCGGTGTGGAGGGCGATGCGGACTTTGATGGGGCGTGGGAGGTCCCAGGTTTCGGCCTGGAGGCCGCGCTGGAGGCCGATGGCGGCGGTGACCGCCTCGGTAGCGTCGGGGAAGACGATGAAGCGGGAGTCGCCCTCGCCACGAGGGCTGACGTTGACGCCGTGGCACTCTTCGACGACGCCATCGACGATTTCGTCGTGGCGGACCATGGCCAGGCGCATCGGCTCTTCGGCGTCTTCCCAGAGCCGGGTGGAGCCCTCGATATCAGTGAACAGGAAGGTGACGGTGCCGGTTGGCAGATCGGACATAGTTGGTACTCGCCTCAGACGTGCACCATAACCTCACGGGAGAATCAGCGAAAGATGCCGTCCGCTTCATGCTGACGGATCTCGTTATCGGGCATCGAGAGCCATTCGTCGAGGACGGCGTCGTTGTCTGCGCCTATTGATCGGGGAGCGAAGTAGCGGTCGGTGGGGGTGCGGGAGAAGTGGAGGGGGAGGCGGTCGACGGGGGTGGGGGTTTCGTAGGCGCCGGTGTCCGTGCCGTCGGTGGGGGCGGTGGTGAAGAAGGCGCGGTGGGCGAGCTGGGGGTCGTTGTAGATGAGGTCGTGGCCGGTCTGGACGGCTCCGGCGGGGACGCCGGCTGACTGGAGGAGGGATTGGACCTCGTAGGCGTCGAACCGGCGGGTCCAGTCGCTGATGTGGGCGTCGAGTTCGGCGGCGTGTTCGAGGCGGGATGCGGCGGAGTCGAAGCGGGGGTCACGGGACCAGTCGGGGTTGCCGAGGGCTGCTCGGAACTGGGTCCACTGGTCCTCGGAGGTGACGCTGATGGCGACCCAGCGGTCGTCGCCGGCGCAGGGGTAGGTGTCGTTGGGTGCGGCGAGGTCGTAGCGATCGAGGTTGCCGGCGGGCTCGTGGGCGACGCCGTTGGCGTTGTAGTCGAGGAGGGCGGGGCCGGTGAGGGCGACGCCGAGTTCGTACTGGGCGAAGTCGACGCGTTGGCCGCGACCGGTGCGTCGACGTGCCTCGATGCAGGCGAGCATGACGGTGGCGGAGTGGAGGCCGGCCTGGTGGTCGTTGAAGGAGCAGCCGATGCCGATGTTTTCGCGGCCGGGGACGCCGGTGAGGTAGGTGAGACCGGAGAGGGCGTGCACGGTGGGGGCGAAGCTGACGAAGTCTCGCCAGGGGCCGCCATCGCCCATGCCGGACATCTGGACGTAGGTGACGCGGGGGTTCACCTCGGAGACCGCGTCGTAGCCCATGCCCCAGCGGTCGAGGACGCCGGGGGAGAAGTTCTCGAGGACGATATCGGCGTGCTCGGCGAGGGCGCGGGCGATCTCGCGGCCGCGGTCGGTGGACATGTCGAGGGCGAGGCTGCGCTTGTTGCGGTTCCACATGCGGTAGTAGGGGCCGACGGGGGTGTTGCCGGGGCGCTGCTCGGAGACGATCTTGACGACGTCTGCACCCATGTCGGCGAGGATGCGCGCGGCGAAGGGGCCAGCGAGGACGTGGGTGAAGTCGAGGACGCGGATGCCGTCGAGCGGTCGAGCTGCTGACTGAGATTGAGCGCCCATCAGTCGGTCCAGCCGATCTCGGCGAGGATGTCGGCGGTGCTGGCGCCGGGGGCCTCGATGGTTCGAGTCGTGGGGATGGGGGTGCCTTCGAGGTGGTAAGGGGCGCCGGGACCTCGGACGGTGGCGCCTTCGATGTGGTGGTCGGCCCACCAGCCACGGGCTTCGAGCTGGGGACTGGCGGCGACGCGATCGGGGGAGAGGACCCAGCCGTAGGGGTAGTGACGGGCCTGGGATTCGAAGAAGAAGTCTTCGACGTTCTGGGTGGCGACCCAGTCTCGGAGGACTTGCATCATCCGCATCATCATCGGGCGGGGGTTTTCGGGGTCGCCGTACTGGGGGTCGAGTAGGTCCTGTTGGACGCCTTCCTCGATGAGCCAGGTGAGCTGTTTCGCGGGGTCCGGGGTGATGGTGACCATGATGGAGCCGTCACGGGCGGTCATGACCTCGTAGGCGTCGGACCAGTGGAGGGAGCCGCGGCGGGGGAGGGAGTCCTCGGTGGCGATGGGGAGATCGGCGTTGTGCCAGGTCCACATGAGGACGTGTTCGAGGCAGGAGGGGACGGCTTCGTGGGCGGCGAGTTCGACGAGTTGGCCCTCGTTGGTTTCGCGGGCGTGGTTGAGGGCGGCGAGTGCGCCGATGGCGGCGTAGGCGCCGGTGGTTCCGAAGTTGAGTTCGCCGTAGGTGTTGAGCGGCTGGGTATCGATATCGCCGGTGGTGGCGACGAGGCCGCCGAGCGCGCCGGTGACGAGGTCGGTAGTGAGGTAGTCGGCCCAGGGGCCGGTGGGGCCGAAGGAGGAGATGGAGACGATGACGAGCGCGGGGTGTTCGTCGAGTAGGGATTGCGGGTCGATTGCGGCGGTCTCGAGGGTGCCGGTATCGAGGATGAGGTCGACGGTGGCGGCGAGCTGGCGGAGCTGGGCGCGGCCGTCCTCGGAGGTGAGGTCGAGGGTGACGGAGCGTCGGTTGGAGGCGTAGTTGGCGTAGTAGAGGGACTCGCCGGAGACGGTGTGAGGCAAGCGAGCGCGGAGTGGGTCGCCCTCGGAGGGTTCGGGGCGGATGACGGTGGCGCCGAGATCGGCGAGGAGCTTGGCGCCGTAGATGGCGCGCTGGTCGGTGAGGTCGAGGACGCGGACGGATGCGAGGGCGCCGTCGGTGGTGGAGCCCTCGGAGGGGTCGGGGTTGAGTCGGTCGGCTGTCATCGGGCGTGATGATAGCGGACGCGGCGTGGGGGATGGTGGGCGGCGAAACGAGGTGGGTGTGGCTTTGTGCACTCCACGCGGGATGTGGGATGTGATACAACGCGCGTGCTGTGCGGTTGACGGCACGATTGGCCTCGACGCTCTCTGGCGCGAGGCGCGGCTGTACCTGAACCAGCAGCGAGACCCAGCAAATTAGAGAGAGCACTGGGGGTTGTGTATGGGTGCGCTAGATGGAAACGGCGTGATTGTGACCGGCGGAGGCCGGGGGATTGGGAAGGCGATTTCGCTGCTGGCTGCGTCTGAAGGCGCGGTAGTGGTGGTGGCCGACAACGGCTGCGAGCCGGACGGGACCGGGACGAACCCGGCGATTGCGCAGGGAGTGGTGGACGAGATCACCGCTGCTGGTGGCAAGGCGGTGGCGGTCTGTGAAGACATGAGCACGATGGCGGGCGCGGAAGTGGCCGTGAAGGCGGCGCTGGACAACGCGGACCGGCTGGATGCGCTGATCACGAGCCACGGGATCCGGCGTGACACGCCGATCTGGGAGATGACCGAGGACGACTGGGACTCGGTGATCAACGGCAATGTGAAGGGCGTGTTCACGACGGTGAAGTTCGCGACGGTGCTGATGCGTCAGCAGCGGGCCGGGCGAGTGGTGATGATGACCTCTGACGCTGGACTGGGCGCGGTTGGCGCATCGAACTACGCGGCCGCGGGTGAGGGCGTGATTGGCCTGAGCCGGACGGTGGCGCGCGATGTGGGGCGATACGGCGTGACGTGCAACGCGATTTCGCCGCTGGCGCGGACTCGGATGTCTGGCGGGGCCTCGGAAGAGCTGCGGCCGCCGGCAGGTGTGCGTTCGTCGGACACGATGGCGCGGATTCAGGCGCCGTTCCCGACTCGGAAGTGGGAAGGCGACGGGCATCCGGACGACCCGGCGAGCGTGGCCGCGCTGGCGGTGTACCTGGCGAGCGAGGCTTCGGCAGAGGTGAACGGGCAGCTCTTCGGCGTTCGTGCCGGTGAGGTGTATTTGTACAACTCCCCGGAGATCGACCGGCAGATTTTGAGCTACGGGCGACGGTTCACGATGGATGAGCTGGACGAGCAGGCGCCACGAGCGCTGGCGTTCGGCGTATCGAACCCGCTGACGTAGTCACCGCGACCAGAGAGACAGCAACACAAGACAAGGGAACCAAAATGGGTAATCGACTCGAAGGACGTGTAGCAATCGTCACTGGCGCCGGTCGCGGGATTGGCCGCGGGGTGGCGCATCAGTTGGCGGAAGAGGGCTGCGCCGTTGTGGTGAACGACTTCGGTGGCGCGCTGGACGGCAGCGGCGGGGACATTGGTCCAGCCGACGAAGTGGTGAACGAGATTCGTGCGGCGGGCGGCCAGGCGGCTGCGCACTACGGCGACATCTCGAAGTTCGAAGACTGTGCCGCGCTGGCGCAGACGGCGATGGACGAGTTTGGACGGCTGGACATCCTCTGCCACGTGGCGGGCATTTTGCGGGACCGCATGGTGTTCAACATGACGGAGGAGGAGTGGGACGCAGTGCTGGCGGTCCACCTGAAGGGCGCGTTCAACACGGTGCGCAACGCGGTGGGACCGATGCTGGAGCAGGGACACGGGCGGATCATTCTGTTCTCGTCCGGGTCCGGGCTGGGTTCATCGGGACAGGCGAACTACTCGGCAGCGAAGGAAGGCATGGTGGGGTTCGCACGGGCGCTGGCGCGTGAGCTTGGTCCGTACGGGATCACGGCGAACGCGGTGTACCCGGGCGGCAACACGCGGATGACGCAGTCCGTGCCGACTGCGGCGTCCGAGCTGCGGGCGCAGGCGGGCATTATCCGGAGTGGCCGCGCCGCATCTTCCGACGAGTGGCCAGAGGATGGCCCTCAGCCCCGAGACCCGGAGAACAACGCACCGACGGTGACGTGGCTGGCGAGCGAAGCCGGTGGCGCGATCAACGGCCAGGTGATCGGCTGTTCGGGCTGGCAGGCGTCGCGGTACTCGGTGCGGCAGGGGACGCGGAGCGTGGCGAAGGCCGGGTACTGGACGGTGGACGAGCTTCGTCGCGCGGTGCCGTTGCAGCTCACAGCGGGGGTTGCAAACCCGGCACCGGCACGCGTGGAACAGCCGAAACAGTAATCCGGCAAACAGAGCGCTGCCCTTCCGGCAGCGGCGGGG
>JABIST010000028.1 GCA_018700215.1 Dehalococcoidia bacterium
CCCCGCCGCCGCCCAGCGCGCCCGGGAAGCCACCTCAGACATGCTCTCCCGCCTCCCCCAACCAGACCTCACCGTCGAGACCCTCCTCGACATCCCGCCCGCCCTCCACCGCGACTTCTGAGAGCTCCCCTGATCCTCTGAGAGCCCACCGTTACGGGCTTAAACGTTGCTGATCGGTTCCTTGACACTTATACTAAATAGGTAACTGAGAACCTGTATAAGCAATTGACTGAGTATCTCCACGAACCTGAACAATCCTTAACCAGAGAAAACTGAACCATGCGCCTATCCTGCCAACAGGAAGACCTCCACCGCGGCCTCTCTGCCGTCGCCCGCGCCATCCCCGCTCGCACCACCCTCCCCATCACCCAGCACGTCCTCTTCGAAGCCCTCGAAGACTCCATCGTCCTCTCCGCCACCGATGCCGAAACCATCGCCATCACCTACCGCATCCCCGCCGAAGTCGAAGAGACCGGCTCCATCACCATGCCCTCCCGCCTCCTCTCAGACTTCGTCGCCACCCTCCCCCATGACCCCATCTCCATGAATCTCGCCGAACGCTCCCGCCAGGTCAGCCTCACCTGCGCTCGCAACACCGCCTCCATCGGCGGCCTGGACCCGGACGACTTCCCACCCATCCCACCCGTCGACGACGCAGCCAGCGTCCAGGTCGACTCCGAGCGCCTTCGCAAAGCCATCGCCCAGACCGTCTTTTCCGCCGCCACCGACGACTCCCGGCCCGTCCTCACCGGCGTCCACTTCGGCATGGCCAACCACGAGGTACGCCTCGCCGCCGCTGACGGCTTCCGCCTCTCCGTCCACACCATGGAACTCGACGATGAAGTCGACGAGCGCGCCGTCATCGTCCCCGCCCGCGCCCTCGGCGAGCTCGGCCGGCTGGTCAGCGACGCCACCGGTCCCGTCACCATGACCTTCAACTCCGCCGGCACCCAGGTCCAGTTCGATCTCGGCCATGCCAAGCTCGTCGCACAGCTCATCCAGGGCACCTTCCCCAACTACGAGCAGCTCATCCCCCGCGAGTCGACTACCCACACCGAAGTCTCCGTCTCCGAATTGATCCGCGAGACCCGTATCGCCTCAATCTTCGCCCGCGACGGCTCCGGCATCGTTCGCCTCATCGGCACTCCCGGCGAAGGCGGTGCACCAGGTCGCCTCGAAATCACCGCACGTGCCGAGGAGATCGGCGACAACGAGGGCGAAATCGACGCCATCGTCCAGGGCGAAGAAGCCAAGATCGCCTTCAACGGCCGCTACCTGATGGACGCCCTCCAGGTGCTCGATTCCGACCGAGCGATCATCGACACCTCCTCACCATCCAGTCCCGGTGTGATCCGCCCCGTTGGCGATGACACGTTCGTCCACGTCGTCATGCCCATGTTCGTGCAGTGGTAGCCACGCCTCCTCTGCGCGCTCTCGGTTCCTCACGCACAGCTCTCTCGCATCCGTATAATCCGAGACGATGAACCCCACCGATTCCAATACCGCAACCCCCGAATCCACCGAGGTCGAATGGCAGTTCGACGTCTCGGACCTCGACGTCATCGAACGCTGGCTGCGCATCGCCGCCCCGCATGGCGGACTCACCACGGAGCCATCCGACGAGCGAGCGATCGTCGACTCCTACGTGGACTCCGATGATCTGCGACTCCACGCCGCAGGCCTCGTCGCGCGACTGCGGACCGACCACGGCCAGGCCGAGGTCACCCTGAAGTCGCTCGCATCCGACGGCGACTCAGACACCGGCCTCCGACGTCGCCTGGAAGTGAGCCAGCCGCTCTCGTATGCCTTGCTGTACAAGCTGATCGAGGGCCGGGGCCCGGTGATTGATCGCATCCGTGAGCACGTCTCACCCCGCGATCTGCGCGTGCTGTTCACCGTTCACACGAACCGCCGGTGCTGGAGCCTCAGCACGGGTGATCAGCTAGTCGGTGAGGTCTCTCTCGATGACACGATGATCGAGGTCGGCAATCACTCGTCGAAGATTCGCCGCGTCGAGGTGGAGGCCCTGCCCCCCGCTGACGAGCAGCGATTGGTGCCCTTCGTCGAGGTGCTGCGTGTCGCGCACCGCTTGTCGCCGGGCACCAGTTCGAAGTTTGGCAGCGGCCTGGAACTCGCTCGCCGTGCGGGACTGGTAGACGGCGCCTCCGCGGCTGGCTGAGATACATCGACTGCTGATCCGCTGCTGAAACCTACCGATAGACGCTAGTCTCGCCATCCACGTTCACGATGAAGGTGCCGCCGCTCGTCACCACAACATCGTGCAATCGTGGTCCCTCGAAGAGCCGCTCCATCAACAGCGTTCCCGTGGCGAAGTCGTAGGTGGCGACGCGATCCACGTGAACCACCAGCAGTCCGTCCGCTGTCGCGAGCGGCGGCCCCACAATCGGGGCACGCGCGATTCGCCAGACCTCACTCCCGTCGGCGCGGCTGATCGCCACCAGATCGCCCGAAGGGCCACCAAGCAGCAGCAAATCGTCGGTGACCGCGGCCGGGTAGCCATCCCTCGGCGGATCGCTGCCAACCCAGATCGCAGGCCGCAATGGCACATCGGGCGCCATTCCCCAGATCCAGAACTGCTCCCAGACCGCGCGAACGCCCTCCCACCACGGGCGGCGAGACTCCACCTCATAGGCGGTGCCGAATCGGCTGGAGAACGTGTAGACGTCGCCTTCCACTAGCGCGACCGCATACGGATTCGCTCGTTCGAACTCGTAGAAGTACGACTCAAGACCGGTCACGCGATCGAAGACGAGTGAGCGATTGCCAGTGACGGTGGCAACGAAGTTATCGTCGAGCACTGGATTCACGAAGCCCCACGGCGAGTCGATCTCGGTACGCCACAGCAGGTCACCCGTCTCGGCATCGAAGCCGAACAGCGCGCCCACGCCGAACACGTACACCACCCCGTCGTCGACCAGTGGCGACGTTCCGAACCGAGTCCCGGTGGTGAGCGACGCGAACACCTCGTCACCGGTTGCGGCATCCAGGGAGAGCAGCTGGCCAGATCTCATCGGCACGTAGAGCCTGTCACCGGCCAGCGTCGGCGCGGCGAATGGCACCACCGCCAGTTCATGCACCCAGGCAACGGTCCCGTCCTGCTGCGCGAGCGCCACGATCATGTTGTTGTTCAACGTCACGTACAGCCGTTCGCCGTCCGCGATCATCGCCGTCGCTGGGGCTACCCCCAGCGCACTGCTCCACGCGGCCTCACCTTCAAGCTGTGCCGACGCCGAAGTACTTCGTGTCCCAGCAAGATTTCCACCACTGGTTGGCCAGGTTTCGGCAGAGCTGACGATGGTGCGTTCAGTGGAAGATGGGCCCGGAACTGGGGGTGCTTCCCAGATGAAGGTCTTGTAGGACCACCACCCGATCAGCCCGATCAGCAATACCACCCCAAGTCCCCGGAGGTAGCGGACTCGACGCAGATGGCTGGCCTTGGCCGCGGCCCGCTCAGCCTCCACCACCGACTGCCGGGCGAGCCGGCGTTTCGCAACCTCGGGTTCCAGAATTGGTGCTCTCGCGATGTCACGCAGACAGTGCTGGCAACGGTCGCTGTCGGACACAGTCGCATAGCCGCAGCGCGGACAGAGCCTGTATTGCAAGGATGGGGTTTCGGCCTGGTCCGTGGTCACGGAGTGAGCCTATCACCCGAAGTGATACACGACTCATCACTGAACAGAGACTTTCGGCGGTTCAGACTGGCTGTGCCTGTAACGCGCTCTCAGCCCACTCCGGGTAGGTTCCAGTCGCGATCATCCGCTCTCGCACTTCAGTACGGAGTGTGTGCAATTCCTCTGCCGATGGTGGTGGCGTGACCGGGCATGGCTCCGGAATGTCCAGGTCGAAGCCGGTGTTCTCGCGCACGTCCTCCACCGTGAAGCCCTCGTGGATCGACTCCACCGAGTAGCGGGCCGCCTCTCGATCGAACGACATGACCGCCATGGTCGTATACAGCCGAAATGGCTCTGGTGCGCGCTTGATTTCCGGTGGAGTCACACTCGCACCAGAGACGAAATCGACCTTCGGGACGAACGTGCGCGTTGAGTGCTCGGTGCGGAAGAAGAAGATCCGCTTGGCCGTGTACGAGATCAGCCCGGAACCGTAGCCGCCGGGCAACCGCCGGTCCGGCGCGTTCGGGTCTCCCAGCACGTGCAGGTTGAAGTTGCCTTCAACATCGAACTGCACCGCCGAGTGGTAGAAGAGGTCCAGCTTGCCGCGCTGCGCCAGGAAGTGGATGTCCTTCCCCAGGTTGCCGCTCAACTCCTCGCTGCCGAGGATGATCGTCTCGATGTGGGGCGCGGTCGTCGCCTCCGCCAGCAGCATCGAAGCTGCGGGGATCATCGAGAGCGCGCCACAGGCGCACGTCTCCCAGTCTCGGATGTCGCGCGACATCAGGACGATCAGGAGTTCTTCGGTGCTACAGGCCGGCGAGGAGCCGTTCATCACCGCGCAGGCTCCAGCACACGCTCGGTCACCATGGCCTGGTACTCGGCTTCGGTCTTGCCGATCACGTAGCGCTCCAGGTAGGCGCGGAACGACTTGTCGTCGGTGGAGGCTGCGATGTACTCCTCGATGTGCTCGCGGTCCATGTCGTAGTAGCCGTCGACGCCTGTCGGGTGGGCACCGCACGGGGTGTGTACGACGGCGGTCACATTGATCGCCGAGATGTAGTCGCCACCGATGTCGTCTGGCGTGATGCGGTCCACGATCTCCTCGGCGGTGATAATCACGCGCTTGGAGGCCTGGGCGATCATCACGTCCTCGCCGTGGCGGCGGAGCAGCGCGTTGCCGTCCTTGTCTGCCTTGCGAGCGTGGAGAATCGCTACGTCCGGGTTCTGCGCGACAGCCACCACAGTCACCTCGTCCGCATCGAACGGGTTCTTCGCCATGATCATGTCGTCGCGTCGCTCGAACACGTCGGTGCCGGCGAGTCCACGGACCGGGATGTAAGGGACGCCCATTGATCCAGCCTGGATCATTGAATAGTGAACGCCTCAGGTGTTGTCCATCGAGTAGATGCGGCCCTCTTTGAGGTACCGGTCGAAGTTCGGCGCCTCGCGTCGAAACGGTGCGAACCCAATCGAGCAGCAGTCCATCACCGCCGCCTGGCCGCTGCCAACGAGAAAGTCGAGGTTGATCGAGCCGCCCACGACTCCGACCACCTTGAGGTCGTTGAGGTCGCTGCGGGCGATCTCGCGGAGCATCGCCATCGGGCTGTCCGTGAAGCCCGAACTCATGACGACCTCGTCGCCATCGCTGATCATCCTCACCGCATCGCTCAGTTCGACGAGTTTGGTTCGCATGGCACGCTCCTGGGTACGTATGTAATGATCGTCCGAAGTATACACTTTCGGCAGTTCGAGTAGGTAGGAGCTAAACGAATGCTCACCGCCGGAGCGCAGGCCCCCGAATTCGACCTCGCAGACATCGAGGGCGGTCGCCGCACCCTCTCCGAGGCCTTGCAGACAGGCCCGTTGATCCTGGCCTTCTTCGCCCTCGACTGCCAAACCTGCGAGATCAGCTACCTCCACTGGGACCGCATCCACGTGCACTACGCCGAGGCCGGCGGCCAACTCTGGGCGATCTCCCTCGATACTCCCGAGGACGCACGCGCCTTCGTCGAACGCTCCGGCGTCGAGTTCCCGGTACTGCTGGACGAGGATCTTGAGCTGGTGCGCCGCTTCGGTCCGGTATCGACGCCCGCGATGTTCCTCGTCGCCCGGGACGGCAGCATCGCAGCGAGCCACGAAGGCTTCGAGCGCGCCGCGTTGAACCAGATGTCCGCCGGGCTCGCTGAGCACACGGGGCTGCCTCCGGTCGAGATCGCTGCTGGCGAAGCTCCCGAGCTGCGCCCGGGCTGCACGATTCACGGCCTCTAGCGCCCGCCCGAGGATGCCAGCGCCACCAGCCGCTGGGTGCGCCGCCAGACGCCTGAAGCTGAGAGACGCCCGAGGGCTAGAGCGCCTCGCCTACCGGAGCCAGCGTTGGATGCTGCTCTGCTACCGCCGCAGCCATCGAGCGCAATTCGGCGACTGGATCACCGCTGAAGTGGTGCACCTCGAATGTCGGCCCAGCCATCTTGCCGTCGCCTGCCGCTATCTCCGTGAGATAGCGGGCCACCGGCGTGAGCGCGTTCCCCATCAGTGCGTAGAGCCGATCCACCAGCGCGCCCTTGTCGTCGCTCGCCTGGAATAACTCGTCCAGCGTCAGGATCGTGTACCGGTAGAGCGCGTTGAACAGATTCGCGATGGGCTGTGCCTCCTCGGGCAACTCCGCCACCTTCGGGTTTGTCAGCAGCGGCCGCACCTCGCCCAGCGGGCTGGTCCCCTCGGCGATCTGCAGCAGCTTGTGATAGTGCGTCAGCTCCTGATGCGACGGATCCGCCCACCGATCGTCGCTCAGCCCTTCGCCCTGGTGCACGATGATCTCGATCGCCGCGTCCGCGCTCGCCTGATCTTCGATCAGCACCAGGCCGCCGCTGTCCTCCGCGTCATACTCCACCGCGCCGTAGTAGGAGGGGTCTCCAAGCTGCCGCTCACGCTGCGGGTTCGCGAAGACGTCGGTCGTCTTCCCCAGCCGGTCAATTGCCAGTTCGAGCGCGTAGTAGAACTGCCCCAGCGTCTCGTACTGGTCCTCTTCCGGCAGCGCCCCGCGCGTCTCCG
>JABIST010000027.1 GCA_018700215.1 Dehalococcoidia bacterium
CGCGTGCCTCGGGAGCAGCTGGTGGGACAGGAGAACCAGGGGCTGTCGATGGCGCTTTCGACGATCAATCAGTCGCGGGTGGGGATCTCCTCGATGTCGCTGGGGATGGCGAAGGAGGGGCTGGCGCTGGGGTGGCAATATGCACACGAGCGCGCGCTGGGGCGCGGGACGGTGGCGGACATGCAGGTGACGCAGCACGCGCTGGCTGACATGCAGATTGCGATCTACGCAGCAGAGTCGATGGTGTATCGGACGGCGATGATGGCCGACGCGGGCGACAACATCGAGATGGAGGCTTCGGTCTGCAAGGTGTTCGCAACGGAGGCAGCGGACCGGGTGATCGATCGCTCGCTGCAGATTCATGGCGGGGTTGGGTACGTGCGTGGCTCGGAGATCGAGCGGCTGTATCGAGACCACCGAGTGCAGCGCATCTACGAGGGCACGAGCGAGGTGCAGCGAAACAACATCTACCGCGTCATGGGGCGTTCCGCCCCCGCTTGACCGTTCCGGCCGCGTTCCGCGGTCTCGTGACCGTTCCGACCTGCTACTGCGGGGGTGGTGCTGAGCGCGCCCTGGGGCGGTGCGATTGCACCTCGGGACTTGGAGTTAAACGGGGGTGGGGCGGCCTCGGGGGGCGACGAGGGAGATGAGGGCGCCAACGGCGGCGAGGGTGGCGACGAAGATGACGACACCATCGAAGTTCCAGCTCGTGTTGATGGCGCCGGCGACGGCGGGGGCGACGGCCCCGATGAGGGAGCCGCCGGCGAAGAGGACGGCGACTGATGTGCCCTCGGAGCCAACGTCGGTGGCGTCCATGGCTGCGGCAACGATGACAGGCATGATCGAGAAGAGGAAGACGCCGAGCAGGATCACGTTGACGGTGAGCATCCAGCCGTCGTCGGCCCAGAGGAAGCCGAGGACGAAGAGGGCGATGGCGGCCATGCTGGCGGTGGAGACGACTCGCCGACCGAGGCGATCGGAGAGCATGCCGAGGATGGGCGTGGACCCGATGCCAGCGAGCGTGAGCAGCGAGACGTGGAAGCCGATGGCGAGATCGCTGTAGGCGAGTTCTTCAGCCATGTAGATGACGAGGAAGAGCTGAATGGAATTGTGCGAGGCACCTCGGAGGGCGTGAAGCAGGGCCTGAGCGAGGACGGCTGGGTTGCGGAGGAGTCGCCCTGACGCGGTGAGGTATTGGCTGAGCGAAATGTCCGCGTGGTCCTCGGGCGAGCCACCTTTGAATCGAGCGAGGATGACGAAGACGGTGACGAAGGCGGGGACGACCAGTAGCAGGGCGACGGTTCGCCAATCGAGGCCCGCCCACTCGACGCCGAAGTAGCTGATGCCGCCGAGCAGCAGGCCGATGCCGACGGGTGCGGTGGTGTTGCCGATCTGGGCGCCGGTGGAGTGGGCGGCCATCGCGAAGCCTCGGCGTTCCGGATAGCGGACGGCGAGTTCAGAGAAGGCGGGAGCGTGCCAGAGCGAGGTGCCGGCGCCGATGACCATGAGGGCGACGAGGGTCAGCCAGTACCAGGAGGAGAGACCGATCATCAGGTAGCCGATGCCGACGAAGGTCATGCTGACCATGAGCAGCAGTGGGACGCGGTGTCGGTACATATCGGTGAGCAGGCCGGCGGGGATGTTGGTGAGACCGGAAGAGGCATCGCGGGCGCCAAACATGGCGCCGACAGCGATGTCCGAAAGGCCGAGGGTGGCTTTCAGTTCGGGAATCAGCAGCAGGACGGCGCCCTGGCCGAAGTGCTTCACGCCGTGGCCGGCGGAGAGGCCGTAGAGCAGTCGATCGTTGCGAGGCTCGGGGGCGTCGTCCGGGGCGGCGTCGGGGGCCTCGGAGGCGTCGAGCGTGGGGGCGGGCTGGTCGGTGGTGGTCACGCGCGCGGTCTCCTCGGTAGGTGGTAGGAGGGGCACTTTGGAGCACGCGGGGGCACGAGTCAACGAGTGGGGTGGGGGATTGCCGCAGACAGGGAATGGGGAGGCGGTCATAATCGGAGGACGCCCCGGTAGCTCAAGGGATAGAGCAGCGGCCTTCTAATCCGCAGGTTGGAGGTTCGAATCCTCCCCGGGGCACCACCCTGCCCTCGCGCGTCCATTCGACAGGTGCAGTGCATGCGTCACATTGATCGAGAAGCGACGATCCTGGAGCTGGCCGCTGGCAAGCGGGTGTTGCATCTGGGCTGCGTGGGGCACGACTTTGCCGAGGAGACTGATCCGGTGCGTCGATACGCACGGAGTCTGCACGCGAAGATTGAGGGTGTGGCGAGCGAGGTGGTGGGCGTTGATATGAACGCCGAGGCGCTGGCGCAGTACGAGCAGGCCGGCGTAGCGGCGAAGATGATCGTCGGCAACGTCGAGCAGCTTGAGACGCTGGAGTTGGGCGACGCGTTCGATGTAATCGTGTCGGGGAACGTGATCGAGCATCTGTCGCACCCGGGCATGATGGTGGACGGGATGCGAGCACTGAGTCACCCCGGGACGACCGTGCTGGTGACGACGCCGCATGCATTCGGCCTTCCGCAGTACGTGCGCTATGTGCGAGGTCGGTTTCAGGAGAGCGACGATCACATGATGACGTTCAACGGACCATCGCTCGCCAATCTGGTGGAGCGGCACGGGTTTCGCGTGGTTTCGATCGACACGTCCAACCCCTACGGGCCGCCCAAGGGGTTGAAGCGACGCCTCAAGTTCCGATTGGTTCGCGCGTTCCTCGGACGATTTCCTCATCTGGGGCGGACGCTCGTTGTCCACGCGGAGTTGCCGTAGAAACGCCGTCCGTTCGCCTATCATCGCGTCCCCAGTCGGCCTCGGAGGCCGGGTGAGTGGAGGGACGTGCGATGACCTCACTGCGAGCAATGCTGGACGAGCCGACGCCGGTGGTGGCGACGCTGGTATCGAATCCGCTGATGGCGCGGCTGGCCGAGCAGGCCGGCTTCAGAGCGCTGTACCTCGGTGGCGGGATGCTGGGCTACTCGAAGGTGGTACTCGAGGCGAATCTGAACATCACGGAGCTGGTGCAGGCGGGGATCGATATTCGCGCGGTGTCGTCGGTGCCGCTGATCCTGGATGGGGCGACGGGGTTCGGGGATCCGATGCACATGCATCGAACGATTCCGATGGCGGAGGCGGCGGGGTTCGCAGCGATCGAGATTGAGGATCAGCTTGTGCCGAAGCGGGCACATCACCATGTGGGGATCGAGCACATGGTGCCGGTGGAGCTGATGGCGGCGAAGGTGCGCGAGGCGGTGGCGGCGCGTCGCAGCACGGAGTTCTTGATCATCGCGCGGACGAACGGAATCCGGTCGACGACGTTCGAGGACGCGATCGAGCGGGCCGCTGCGTACAAGGAGGCGGGGGCGGACGTGCTGATGCTGTCTCCTCGGAATGCGGAGCAGGTGCGGGAAATTGCGGAGCGGCTGCCGCCGCCGTTCCAAGTGCTGGTGGGAGCGGGCGGGCTCTCGACGCTGGGCGTGACGCTGGAGGAGATGGGTGAGCTGGGGTTCAAGCTGCTGATCGATGCAGCGCAGCCGATGCTGGTGGCGTTCCGCGCGTGGAAGGAGCTGTACCAGTCGATGGGGCCAGACCTCGGGAGTCCTGCGTTGACCTCGGAGGAGGCGCGGGTGCTGGCGGCGGAGCTGAACGAGGCGGTGGGGATCGAACGGCTGCTGGAGATTGAGCGCGGGACGGTGGAGCGGGGAGACGACTAACGCTGTCGGGCAAACGTCAGTGGAGGGCTGGGACTTCGGACTCTGGTGGCGCCACGGGGCGGGCGGGACCCTCACGGTGCTGTCGGAACCCTAGGCCGACGGCGACTGTCGTGAAGGGGGTCGTCATGAGGCACCCGGTTCAAGTCGGAATCATCCTCGCGGAGGTGGTGGTGGGTCTGGCACTCGCACGCCTGGTCGCGAAGAGACGGGCGCCGGACTTCGTCGAGCGAGTGGGACGCACGGTTCGCGGACGAGTGTCACCGGAACAGATGGAATCTCTGCTGGGGCGCTGTCACGGGCTGCTGGAAACGACCTCAGTGAGGCAGCGGGTGTCGCAGGCGGCGGCCCCGACGACGGTTCGGGTGGCTTGAATCAGGAGGGCACGATGAAGCGTCTGGTGTTCATCGGAATTGCCATGGCCGGGGTGATGGTGGGGCTGGGACTTGCCCGATACATCGTCGGTAAGCGGGCGCCGGCGCTGATGGAGCGGATGATGGAGAACGTCATGCCGCAGATGATGGACACGTGCTTCGGGCAGATGTCGCAGGAACGGCGCGAGTTCATGCTCGGACACTGTCGAGGGCTGCTCGATCAGATGGACGCGAAGTACGACGTGACGCATCCGGCGGAGCGGTTCGTGGAGCCGCTCCCGAGCCCGGTCGTGGTCGCCTGATCGGTCGCGCGGGCCCCAATCGGGCATTCGGCGCACGAACTTGCCCTGGTTGAAACGACTATGCTCGCCCCAAGAGCATCGAGGGGGCGCAGCATGACGACGACATTACCCGGACAGCTTGTCGAGACGGAGTGGCTTGCAGAGCACCTCGGAGATGCCGATCTGCGCGTGTTGGAGTGCACGACGATTCTGCGGCCGGGGGATGACGGGCGACTGCGGGCGGAGAGTGGACGACCCACGTACGAGGCGGGCCACATCCCTGGGAGCGGGTTCGCGGATCTGCCGGGGGACCTTTCGGATCGGGAGTCGGAGCTGCGGTTCATGATGCCGCCGGCGGAGCAGTTCGCGGAGACGATGTCGAGCTACGGGGTGGGTGAGGGAACACGGGTGGTGCTGTACGACCGCGCAGGCGGGATGTGGGCGGCGCGAATCTGGTGGATGCTGCGAGCGTTTGGGTTCGATGAGGCGGCGGTGCTGAACGGTGGCTGGAGCAAGTGGGTGGCCGAGGGACAAACGACCTCGGACGCTGCGAGCGCGTATCCGCGCGGGAACTTCGTCGCCCGGCCTCGGGAGGGGCTGATCGCGGACCGGGAGGAAGTGCTGACTGCGATCGAGGATGGTGCGACGTGCATCGTGAATGCGCTGACGGAGGAGCAGCATCGCGGCGAGGGCGCAGCGCGGTATGGGCGGGCGGGGCGGATCACGGGGAGCGTGAACGTGCCGGCGAACTCGCTCGTCGATCCGGAAACGAAGGCCTATCACCCGCTCGAGGAGCTGCGGTCGCGCTTCGCGTCGGTGGGAGCGGACACGGCGGAACGGGTGATCGCGTACTGCGGCGGGGGGATTGCGGCGAGCAGCGATGCGTTCGTGCTGACGCTCCTTGGCTACGAGAACGTGGCGATCTACGACGCGTCGCTGTCTGAGTGGGCGGCGGACGAGTCGCTGCCGATGGAGGTTGGGTAGGCCTCCTAGCCTGTGCGAACTATCTTCCGAATTCTGGCGACCCTGTGATGCTGTGCATGCTGACATACAGGGTGTAGGCTCTGCGGCCAAACACGTCCCTGACGAGCGAGCGAAGGGACGTGGAGGCGGAGGTTGAGCATGGAGCCATGGATCGTTGGTAGCGAGCCGAGCGAGCGTTTCCCCTTGTGGACGCGGGCGAACGTGGGCGAAGTGTTCCCTGACCCAGTGGGGCCGCTGACGTACACGCTGGCGATGCCAACGCTGGTGGAGGGGGCGTGGCGAGACGCGCTGGTACGGATGGGGGCGTTCACGCATGACGAGTTCGCGCCGGACCGGATGGAGAGCCTCGGGGTCTTTGGCGGGTACTGCTACCTGAACGCTTCGCTGACGCGAATCCTGGGCGAGCGAGCGCCGGGGTTGTCCGCGCAGGCGATGGACGATCTGTTCTTCGGCGCGCAGCCGGGGATTCCTCCGTACGAGGTGGCTGTGGGCGACGTGAACGAGGAGCGAACGGCGGCGATTGGCGCGACGTTCCAGTGGGCGATGACGACGGACAAGCTGGAGGAGCCGGCGGCGAGCGAGGTGCTGGTGCGGAAGCTGCGCGAGGCGCGGCCGGACCTAGAGTCGATGTCGAACGAGGAGCTGTGGACGTACGGGCAGGATCTGCTGCTGAAGGATTTCCGGCAGCTCTTTGGCGAGCACATCTTCACGACGTTCTTGAGCACGGTCCCGGTGGGGGCGCTGACGCAGATCTGCGAGGCGATTGGCCGACCGGCGGACGCGATGAAGATCATCTCAGGCGTTGGCGACGTGGAGTCGGCGGCGCCATCGATGGCGATGTGGGAGATGGGGCGGCAGATCGCGGCGGACGCCGGGCTGAACGCGGCGTTCGATGCGGGCGTCGAGGGTGTGTTGGACCGGATTGCGGAGAGTGGGAGCGAAGCGGCGACGGTGTTCCTCGCGGATTTCGTGGCGTTCCTCGAGCGATTCGGGGCGCGCGGACCGAAGGAGTGGGAGGCGTCCAACCACGTGTGGGAGACGCGTCCCGAGCTGGCGCTGGCTGCGATCGATCGGATGCGGCTGGCGGACGCGAGCCAGGCACCATCAGGCAAGAATCTGCTGATGGCGGTGGAGCGCGAGCGGCTGGTGGCGGAGATTGGGGAGATGCTGGCGGGCGACCCGGAGACGCAGGGGATGTTCATGGCCTCAGCGAACGCGGCGACGGTGTTCCAGGCTGGCCGCGAGCGGACGAAGACAAACGCGATCAAGCTAATCCACGAGACGCGGATGGCGCTGCACACGATCGGCCGTCGGATGGTTGAGGCCGGGGTCTGCGACGAGGTGGGTGACTACGGTCTGCTTCGAATCGAAGAGGCTCAGGATTGGCTGGCGAACCCGGGAGCGTTCACCGAGACGCTTCGAGAGCGCCGGAAGCTGTTTGATGAGTACAGCGCGCTCCAGGAGCCGTTCGTGTTCGTCGGTGAGATCGCCGACCCGGGGACGTGGCCGCGGAAGGGCGAGACGGCGGTGGCGTCGGTGGCCGTGGGGGACGTGCTCGAAGGCTTCTCTGGCTGCCCGGGCGTGGTGACGGCTGTGGCGCGCGTGGTGCTGGACCCGATCGACCCGACGGCATTGGCGCCGGGCGAGATCCTGGTGGCGCCGATGACGGACCCATCGTGGACGCCGCTGTTCGTCGCGGCTGGTGGAGTGATCGTCGATGTGGGCGCGGCGCAGAGTCACGCGATGATCGTGAGCCGCGAGCTGGGCATCGCCTGCGTGCCGTCAGTGACAGACGCGACGCGACGAATTCCGGACGGCGCGACGGTCGAGGTGAACGGCGACGCGGGAACGGTGACGATCGTCGCGCTGCCGTAGGCGGCTGGAACAGGCTGGGCCATGTCGCAGGTTGTTGGATTCGATGATCCGCTCGACGAGGGGGCTGATGCCACGTCACTGTTGGGCGGGAAGGGCGCGAACCTCGTCGAAATGAGGCGCGGGCTGGGGTTGCCGGTGCCGCCGGGGTTCATCGTGACGACCGAGGTGTGTCGCGAGTACCTCGCCGGAGGGTGGCCGGAGGGGCTGGACGAGCAGTTACGCGCACACCTCGAACGATTGGGCGAGGAGACGGGGCGGCGGCTGGGCGACATCGAATCTCCGCTGCTGGTCTCGGTGCGTTCGGGCGCGCCGGTATCGATGCCGGGGATGATGGACACAGTGTTGAACGTGGGCGCCACCGAGGCGGTACGCGACAGCGGAGCGGCCGAGGTGGGCGAGCCGGGGTTCGCGGCGGACACGTGGTTGCGGTTCTGTCGCCTCTACTCGGAAGTGGTGCTGGAGGTTCCAAAAGCGGAAATCGACGTGGCGGCGGCCTCGGACGGGAGCGCGGAAGGTCGGCTGCGGGCGGCGGAGCGGGTGCGGGGGCTGGCCGAGAACGCGGGTGGGATTCCAAGCGACCCGTTCGAGCAGGTGCGAGCGTCGGTGGCGGCGGTGTTCCGCTCATGGACGTCCGACCGCGCGGTGGCGTTCCGTGCGCGCGAGGGAATCGCGGACGACCTGGGCACCGCGGTGACGGTGCAGGCGATGGTGTACGGGAACCTGGACGAGGACTCGGGGACGGGGGTGGTGTTCACGCGCGACCCGGCCACGGGTGAGCGCGTGCCGTACGGCGACTACCTGGCGCGAGCACAGGGCGAGGATGTGGTTGCGGGTACGCACGCCGTCGAGGGATTGGCGGCACTCCAAGAGCATCTACCGACAGCGCATGACGAGCTGCTGGGGGTGCTGGATCGGCTGGAGCTGCACTACCGGGATATGTGCGATGTGGAGTTCACGATCAGCCAGGGGCGGCTGTACATCCTGCAGACGCGGATCGGCCGGCGCAGTCCGCTGGCGGCGGTGCGGATGGCGGTGGAGATGGCGGAGGAGCCGGACTTCCCACTGAGCCGGGCTGAGGCGGTGGGACGGGTGGACGCGGCGACGCTGCAGCAACTCGCCTCGTTGGGTCGGGTCCGTGAGGGCGCGGAGTCGCTGGCCTCGGGACTGGCGGTGTCGCCGGGGGTTGGCGTGGGGGTGCTGGCTTGCGACGCCGATCGCGCGGCGGACCTGAACGCGCGGGGAATCGACGTGGTGCTGGCTCGGGAGGAGACATCGCCCTCGGACATCCACGGGATGGTGGGGGCATCGGGGTTGGTGACGACGCTGGGCGGCGTGGCGAGCCACGCGGCGGTGGTGGCGCGGAGTTGGTCGATACCCGCGGTGACGAGCCTGGAGGGTGCGGAGGTGCGAGCGGGCGGCGTGCAGGTGGGTGACGTGTTCGTCGCGGAGGGCGAGACGGTGACCGTGGACGGGAGCAGCGGCGCGTTCTTCGAAGGCGACCAGCGCGAGGATGCGAGCGGCGAATCAGCGGAGGTGCGGACGCTGCGCGAGTGGGCTCGGGAGCTGGGGGTGGAGCCGGGGACGGCGATCGATCATGCGAACGAGGAGGGGCGGGACGCGGACGTTTCGCTACTGGAGCTGGCGCGGGCGGTGCAGCTGAAAGGGCTTTGCACGCCCGAGCGAGCGGCCGCGGCGCTGGCAACGGCCGAACAGCGGATCGAGGAGCTGGTCAACGGCAACGGTGGACTGTTCCAGGAGACGCCGCGGGGGATGATGCTGAGCGCGGATGGGCGCGAGTGGGTGACGGAGCAGCTCGCGGCAGAGCGGGACGCGGCTGACCAGGCGGCGCTGAACGCCTCGTACGACCGGTTCATGGAGTTGAACCATCGCTTCAAGGAGCTGGTGAGCAACTGGCAGATTTCGTCGATGGATGGGCACAGTGACGCTGAGTGGGCAGAGCTGGTCGACGGGGTCGCTTCGATCGATGTCGACCTTGGACCGGTGCTGACGGAAACGGAGACGCACGTGGCACGCCTCGGGAGCTACGCCGGGCGGTTCGAGCGAGCGCTCGAGGAGATGCGGGCGGGTGATAGCTCGATGCTGGCATCGCCGCTGAAGGACAGCTACCACACGGTGTGGTTCGAGTATCACGAGGAGCTGATCACGGCGGGCGGCACGTCGGCGGCGGGC
>JABIST010000026.1 GCA_018700215.1 Dehalococcoidia bacterium
CCCCGCCGCCCTCGAAGCCACCATCGCCTCCGCCATCGCCACCGAGATCGACTGGCCCATCGAGGTCAGCGAGATGGTCGGTCGCAACGACACCCCGCCCTACAACGGCATCCTCGGCCCCACCAAACCTCGCGGCAGCGCCGGTGGCGTCGTCATTCGCCACGGCCACCTTGTCGCCCAGTGGGGCGACCCCACACGCGTCGATATGACCTTCAGCGCCACCAAGAGCTACCTCGCAACGCTCGTCGGCCTAGCGAAGGATCGCGGCCTGCTCGGCTCCCTGGACGAACCGATCGCCCGGCGCATCACCGATGGTGGATTCGACTCGGAGCACAACGCGGCCATCACCTGGAAGCAACTGCTCCAGCAGACCAGCGAATGGCAAGGCACCCTCTTCGACCGTCCAGACACCGTGGACCACAACCGCTCGGTCCAGGGCGCCGCCATGACCGGGAAGAAGGGCGAGCCGCGTCAGCTCCAGCCCCCCGGCACCTTCTGGGAATACAACGATGTTCGCGTGAACCGCCTCGGTCTCTGCGCACTCCGCATCTGGAACGAACCGCTGCCCCAGGTCCTCCGACGCGAAATCATGGACCCCATCGGCGCCTCGCCAGACTGGCAGTGGCACGGCTACGAGAACTCCTGGGTCGATCTGAATGGCCAGCGAGTCCAGTCCGTCCCCGGCGGCGCACACTGGGGCGGCGGCCTCTGGATCAGCGCCCTCGACCACGCCCGCTTCGGCCTCCTCATGCTCAACCGAGGCGAGTGGAACGGCGACCGCATCCTCTCCGAATCCTCCATCGACGAAGCCACCACCCCCTGCGAGGTCAAAGACCGCTACGGCTACATGTGGTGGCTGAACACCGGCGCTCAGGCCTACTCGCAGAGCCCCGCGTCCGCCTTCGCCGCTCAGGGTGCCGGCGGCAACGTCGTGTTCATCGACCCGGAGGACGACCTGGTGATCGTCACCCGCTGGGCTGCCGATGCACCCGCCGTCGTCAACCAGATCGTCACCGCCCTCCGCTGACTCACCTCCCCATCCGCTCTATCCTCATCCGCCTGCCCACGCCAACCATCGAGGTCCGCGCATGCTCCTCCGCGAAGCCACCCCCACCGACGCCGACCCCGTCGCACGCCTGCACGCCGATAGCTGGCGCCGTACCTACCGCGGCGCCTTCAGCGACGAATACCTCGATGGCGACATCGACTCCGAGCGCCTCGCCGTCTGGACCGAGCGCCTCACCGCCTCACCCGACAGCCAGTTCACCCTGCTCGCCACCGAGGGCGACCAGCTCCTCGGCTTCGCCTGCTCCTTTGGCGACGAAGACCCAACCTGGGGCACCCTCGTCGATAACCTGCACGTCGCCCCCGAAGGCAGCGGCAAGGGCCTCGGTCGCCGCCTCCTCGCGGACTCCGCGCTCTGGGCGGAACAGCACTACCCCGGCGGCTTCTACCTCTGGGTGCTGGACCAAAACGCCCACGCCAGACGCTTCTACGAGCACATCGGAGCCCGCAACGAGGGCCCCGAGCAAGTCGCCACACCGGATGGCGGCGAGGTCACCCAGCTCCGCTACGTCTGGCCCACCATCGACTCGCTGCGCACCTTTGCGAGCGAGTCCGGTTAGCGAATGCTCGAGGCGACTGGGCGGACACTTCACAAATGTCCTACCCTGATGTGGCGAACGTTCCGCGATAATTACTTCATCAGGAACCACGCCCGGGTAGCGCCGAGCAGGATGGTGCGACATGACCGACGACACGACCCAGGATCCACAGCCCGCAATCGCGTTCACCTCGAACGCGACATCGAAGCTCCTCGAGGTAATCGAGGGCCACCCGAACCCCGTAGCCGGACTCCGCCTCCAGATCACTGGCCGTGCTGAAGGTGCACTCCAGCACGTCCTCAGCATGGTCGAGGACGGCGCCCAGATCGAAGACGACATCTTCATCAAGAACGACGACGGCATCGGCGTCTTCGTCGAACGAAAAAACGTCCGCTACCTCGATGGCATCGAAATCCACTTCGAGGATCAGCCCGGCCAGTCCGGACTCGAGTTCCGAAATCCCAACCCGCTCTGGTTCGACGAACGCGAGGCCGCCGTCCAGCGCGTCTTCGAC
>JABIST010000173.1 GCA_018700215.1 Dehalococcoidia bacterium
CTACGGGGTCCCCGACGCCGATACACGCGTCGAGGAGCTGCTCCGTGCCGTCGGCCTCTGGCGTCGCCGCCGAGAGCCCACCGCGGTCTTGTCGCGGGGCTACCATCAGCGTCTCGCGCTCGCCCGCGCCGTCATCCATCGCCCTGCCGTACTCCTGCTCGACGAACCTGAAACCGGCCTCGACCCCGAGGGCGTCGCACTGCTCGACCAGCTCATGCTCGGCGACCCCGCCGTCACCGTGCTCGCCGCCACTCACCTCGTCGACCGCGTCGGCCAGTGGGCCGATGGTGTGCTGCGACTAGACCGTGGTCGCGTCATCGAGGCGCCCATGATCAGCGCAACGGCGGGGGCACTCGCATGAGCCCCACGCTCGTGCTCCTCCGCAAGGATCTGCAGCTCGCCTGGCGCGACCGCACCGGCTGGCTCTCCGCACTCGCCTTCGCCACCATCAGCATCCTCGTCTACTCCTTCGCGTTCGACCTCGCCGCTGCGGATGTCCGCCCACTCCTCCCCGGCGTGCTCTGGACCACGTTCCTCTTCTCCGGCATCTTCGCCAGCAGCCAGTCCTTCCAGCGCGAATCCGAGTCCGGCACCTTCGATGCAATGCTCGTCGCACCCGTGTCGCCCTCCGCGATCTACGTTGGCAAGCTGCTCAGCAACCTCATCTCGCTGCTGCTGGTCGAATTGGCCCTGCTCATCCTCGCCACTATCCTGTTTGACACTCCGCTCCTGACAGGTGAGTTGGTGCTCGTGGTCTTCGTTGGAACCGTCGGATATGTCTCGCTCGCCACGCTGCTCTCCATCCTCGGCAGCCGTACCCGCGCGCGCGCGGTCCTCTTCCCGGTGCTCGTCCTGCCGCTGCTCGTACCGCTGCTGATCGCCGCCGTTCAGGCCACCGGCGGGGCGCTGGGTCAGCCCATTGGCACCGCGCCGTGGCTGCTCCTGCTGGTCGTCTTCGCACTCTGGAGTAGCATCGGTGGCGCGCTCCTCTTCCCTGTGGTCGCCGAACGATGACCGCACTCTGGCAAGTCGTCGTCGCGATCTTCTGGTGGGTGGTGCACACCCTGCTCGAACCGATTTGGAACGCCCGCTGGGTCGCCCTCCCGCCCATCACCGGCGTCGCGGTGATGGCGATGCTCGTCGGCGCCGTGCTCGCCGCTCCTCGCGAGATCATCGAGGGCGAAGTGCAGCGGCTGATGTACATCCACGTCCCCGTCGCCGTCCTCCAGTACCTCGCCTTCGGCATCACCGCGTTCGGTTCGGCCGTCTACTTGATCGGGCGCGACATGCGCTGGGACGCGATCGCCCGCGGTGCCGCCACCGTCGGCGTCATGCTCTGCGCCTTCGCCCTCCTCACCGGCGCCATCTGGGGCAAGCCCACCTGGGGCGTCTACTGGACCTGGGACGCCCGACTCACCACCACGCTGATCCTCTTCCTCATCTACTCCGGCTACCTGCTTGCTCGCTCCATCGGCGGACCCAACGACGAACAGGCCGCCCGCTACGCCGCCGTCATCGGCCTCATCGGCTACCTCGATGTCCCGCTCATCCACTTCTCCGTCGATTGGTGGCGAACGCTCCACCCCCAGCGCATCATCTTCGACCCGAAGCCCTCACTCCCCGGCGAAATGCTGGTGGTGCTACTACTCGGCTTTATCGGCGTCTTCTTCCTGATGCTCTGGCTCACCCTCCTCCGAGGTACCACTGAACATCTCGCCCAGCGCACCGACCGACTCCGTGCGAAACTCGACCAGTTGGAGCGCAGCTGATGGACAACAATCTCGAGTTTCTCTTCGCCGGCTTCGCCGTCTTCTGGGCGGGACTCTTCGTCTACATCGTCCTGCTGCAGATGCGCCTCCGCGCCCTCCAGCAAGACATCGAAGCTCTCGAAGAGCGCCTCGCTGATTCCGAGACAGAACACACTGGTGACCCCACATCGATATCTACTGCTACGTAACAAATCGCCCAGTCCGGGCCCTTGGTCCCAGTGTTGTGGGCCAATCGTCAGGCTCCTTGGTCCCGGTACCGAACTAGGATCGGCAACACTGACGCCATGAGTACGGGGGGGACATGACTCGCGTTCAGACTCTCCACGTCACAACGGTGCTCGCCACGCTGCTGCTGATCACCATCGGCGCCGTCGTCCGCACCACCGAGTCCGGTCTCGGCTGCCCTGACTGGCCACTCTGTCACGGCAACCTGATCCCACCAGCCGAGAAGACGGCGATCATCGAGTGGTCGCACCGCACCGTCGCTTCCATCGTCGGACTGCTCATCGTCGCCTCAACGGTCGTCGCCCTCAAGGCTCATCGCAACGACCGCCTCGTCCTCTGGATCACCTTGCCCGTCCTCCCGCTACTCGCCGTCCAGGCCTGGCTCGGCAAGATCACGGTCGAGCGCGAACTCCCTCCCGAGATCGTCGCGATCCATCTCTCGACAGCGCTGATCCTGCTCGCACTGCTGGCGCTGATCGCCGCCTACTCGTTCATCGGCACTGACCGCGCCCTCTGGGGAGACCAGGATCACGATGGGCTGCTGCGGGTCAGCATCCTCGCGGTCGTCGTCACCGGAGCTGTCCTCGTCATCGGGTCTTATGTCGTTGCCACCAATGCGGGGTACGGCTGCTCAAGCTGGCCCGGCTGCACACAGGCCCAGATCCCGTTCGTCGATGGTGCGCGCCTCCAGCACATTCACTGGCTGCATCGCATCACGGTCGTCCTCGGTGCCGCCGTAATCGCCCTCCTGGCCTACTTTGTACTCAGCGAGATGCGCGATCCGGACCCACTCCTCCGCAAGGCCGCCCACTCACTGATCGGCCTCTACGCCGTCCAGATCCTCGTCGGTGCGCTCAATCCCTGGACAGACTTCTCGGTCGCCGCCCAGGTCGCACACCTCGCCGTCGGCAGCGCAATCTGGGCACTATTGGTGGTGACCACGTTCGCAAGCCAGTATCGTCCTGAGACGGATCTATCCAGGCCAGCTCACCGCACCACTCGCGGTCGCACTGGAGCATCAGCTTGAGTCGGCACGCGATGGCGACCACGAGGCGAAACGGAACAGCACGATGACCACGGCTAGTGACACGCGCCCGGTCGCCTCCGCCACGCCATCAGCACGAGGTTGGACCGCCGTGGCTCGGGACTATCTGGTTCTGATGAAGCCTTCCATCATCCTGCTGCTCCTGATCACCACCGTCCCCGCAATGGTCCTCGCCTCCAGCTCATGGCCCAGCACCTGGCTCGTGCTCGCCACCCTCATCGGTGGGTTCCTCGCTGCTGGTGGCGCCGGCGCCGTCAACATGTACATCGACCGTGACATCGACGAAATCATGTCGCGCACCCGATCCCGTCCCGTCCCCACTGGCCGCATCCCGGCCCATCACGCCGCCATCGTCGGCATCGCCATGGGCGTCAGCTCCGGCATCTGGCTCACGCTCACCGTCAACGCCTTCGCTGCCGTACTCGCCGTCGGCGCGTTCCTCTACTACGTCGTCGTCTACAGCATGTGGCTGAAGCGAACCACGGTGCACAACACCGTCCTCGGCGGCGTCGCCGGGGCCGCCCCTCCACTCATCGGCTGGGTCGCCGTCACTGGCGAGGTGAGCTGGACCGGCGTCCTGCTCTTCCTCGTCGTCTTCGCCTGGCAGCCACCGCACTTCTGGGCGCTCGCCCTCGTGCTCGAGGACGACTACCGCGCCGCCAACGTCCCCATGCTCCCCGTCGTCCGAGGTGAAGCCGAGACCAAGGGCCAGACCCTCGCCTGGGCGCTGCTCACACTCGCCGTCACGCTCGCCCTCGGCATCACGGCTGAACTGGGTGCGCTCTACTTCGCCTTCGCCATCATCGGCGGCATCGGCTTCGTCCTCGTCGCCTGGCGCCTCTTCCGCACCCCCGGCATCACCGCCGCCCCCGGTCTCTTCCGCTACTCCACGCTCTACCTCGCACTGCTCTTCGCCATCATGCCCATCGACCACCTGCTGATCGGATAGGCTGCCTCCACTCGGAGGCCCCATGGACCCAATCGACGCCAGCTCAGTCGCATCCCTGCACGCCGCTTTCAAAGCGTCGCGCGCCGAGTTCGAAGCCGCGGTCCAGGTCGCCGACCCTCGATGGGAAGAGCAGCTCCTCGAGCCCGAGGATGGCGGCGACGAACCCTGGCCACCGCACATGGCCGCCGCACACGCCCTGCTCGGCGAACGCTGGCGCTTCCGCTACCTCGCGGCCCTGATCGCTACCCCCAAGGACGGCCCACTACTCACGCAGCAAACCTTCGCTGTCCTCCCGAGCGAGCAACTCGAACTCAGCGAGCGCCCCGCTCGCTATGAGTCGCTCAGCGACGCCACGAGCACGCTCACCGCCGCCATCGAGGAGTGGGCAACCATCGATGCAGTCTTCGCCCGCTTCACCGAGAGCGACCTCGATCGCGAAGCCGACATCAGCCCCGGCCAGCTCGGCTACCTCGCGTCTCAGAGCCAGCCCAGCGAGCGCGACGTCCGTTCGTTCCTCAGACTCGCCGCAGTCCACCCCCGGGATCACGCGCAGCAGCTCAGGTCCGTGCTCAACCGCTAGGCGTCAGGCGCCAAGATTCCCCCAGAGGTTCAGAGAGATCAGCATCCCGAAGAACCCCATGAGCAGGACGAGCACCGAACCCAATGCCGCGATCGGGCTCAACGACTCGCCGCCGTTTCGCTGAAAGCGCCGGAACGCCAGCAATACTCCAACCGCTCCACCCAGCGAGATCAACGCGCTCATCCAGAACAGTGACCATGCGACCGGTCCGCCTGGCATCACAATTCCTCATCGCGCTTCCGCTCCGCCTTGCGACGGCGCTCATACTCCCGCCTCGGATCGTTGAATCGAGCAAACAGCGATCGTGCCCCTTGGAACACGCCGACGATCAGCTCAAGAATCAACCCCCACCAGAACACAACACCCCCCGACCGAGATCGCTAGTACAGACGCCGCTTCCGCCGTCGCCGATCAGCAGCGATCTGGGACATGCGTGAGATCCCACCCGGGCCACGGAAAACCATCGCTCCGATGATGCGGTGGCTAAACACGACCGAAAGGACTGCCAGTGTCAGTCCTCGAACGACGGTGATGACCCACACAACTCATCTCCACCCGCCCGTACCTTGTCTTTCGAGAAGCTTACGCGTCCCGCAACTGGAACGTCGCCCGCGCCAGCAAGAAGCTTCCGATGGCCCACGCCACCAGCACCGCCAGCTCCGGCCCCTGCTGCCATATCTGCTGCTGGTCGAGGCCAATCGAGCGCAGCGCCCGCAGCATGTGAGTCAGCGGCAGCAGTTCGACGAACCATTGCACCGGCTGTGGCAGACCGCTCGTGGGGAAGAAGCTGCCGCTGAGGAACATCATCGGCATCGTGATCGCGTTCGCCGCGCTCTCCACTGCCCCGCGACCCTGCACCCGCCCCGCCACGATCGCACCCAGGTTCAAGAACACAAAGGTCCCCAGCAGCGAGATCAGCAGGAAGCCAGCCAATCCCGAGTTCACCAGGTTCGCCCCAAGCGCGTAGGCGATCGCGATCAGAATCACCACCTGCACCACGCCCACCAGCAGATGCGCCACCACCACCGAGGCCGAGAACTTCCACGGCGCCAGCGGAGTCGCTCGCACCCGCCGCAACACGCCCTCTTCGCGATATCGCGACAACGAGGCGGCCAGACCGATCACCCCGAACGTCATCAGCCCCATCCCGATGATCCCCGGCGCCAGGAACTCGAAGAAGCTCTCCACCTCCACGTCCGCCGCCCGCGCCTCGAACGCGATCACCCGAGGCGCGTCCACTAGTGCCGCGTTCACATCGTCCACCACTGAGGCGATCGCGCCCTCGGTCACCTCATGCCCGATCGGATCGTTCACCGCGTTGAGCAGCAGCGCACTCACGCTGCCGTCGGTCACGCCCGGCGTCACGAACAACGCCGCATCGAAGCCGTCATCCTCGAACGCCAGCAGCGCCGCGACCTCGTCAAGCTCAGCGCGGACTTCCACGTCCAGGAAGTCCACGTCCTGCAGCGCGCTCACCAGCGCCGCCTGTACCGGTGACGACTGGTCCGCGGCCACCAGCAGATCCGTCTCACCCAGGTCGTCGAACGAGAACATGCGGAAGATGCCCAGGAAGATCAGTGGGAAGATCAGCGCCCAGAACAACGACTGTCGGTCGCGCACCACCATCTTGATGCTCGCGCCCAGCAACATACCCATCAGGCGCCACCGTCGCCGTCAGGTGCCGCCGAAAGCGTCTGCCCGGTCAGCGACAGGAATACATCCTCCAACGTCGCCGCCCGCACCGTCAGGTCCAGCACTTCTGTGCCGCCTTCACTGGCCAGCGCCTCCACCCGACGAACCACGTCCGGTGCGTGCTCCGCGTTCAGCCGCAGCACATGCCCATCCACGCGCTGCTCCGTACTCACGTCGCGCGTCCCCTCGAAGGCCGCGACCCTGCTCACATCCAGCGCCTCCGAGGTCACCAGCTCCACTCGATACGGCGCGCGCAGCGTCCGCACCAGCGCCCGAGGGGTGTCCATCGCCACGATCTCCCCAGAGTTGAGAAACGCAACGCGATCACAGAGCGTCTCCGCCTCCTCCATGTAGTGCGTCGTCAGCACCACCGTCGCGCCTCGCGCTCGCACGTCCAGCACAAGCTCCCACAGATCACGTCGTGCGTCGGGATCGAGGCCAGCCGTCGGCTCGTCGAAAAACACGATCTCCGGCTCGTTGACCAGCGCCGCCACGATGCTGAATCGCTGCGCCATCCCACCCGAGAGCTGTCCAATCCTCGAGCTCGCCCGGTCCTGCAGCCGCACCCGCTCCAGCAGCTCCATCGGATCGACCGAGTGCCGGTAGAACGAACCAAACAGCTCCAGGATCTCCAGCAACGTCAGGTAGCGATGGTACGAGGATGCCTGGAGCTGCACGCCGATTCGCTGTTTCAGCTCATCGACGTCACGCCCAATGTCGAGGCCCAACACAGACGCCGAACCACCCGAAGGCACCACCAGGCCTTCGAGCATCTCTACCAGCGTCGTCTTGCCAGCGCCGTTCGGCCCAAGAATGCCGAACACCTCACCACCACGCACCTCAAACTGCGCCGGCCGCAGCGCGGTCAATTCGCCGTAGCGTTTCGTCAGGCCATCAACTCGAATGACGGGGTCGGCCAGCCGCGTGCCCGCGTCAGCAGACTCGGTCACAGGCGCCTCGGAAGAGGTCACAAGGCGCTCCAAGGTGAAGGCGGGGTGTCGTCCGAGCCTACCCCTGAACTTCCAACACGCGGAAGCGCATCTCGCCCGACGGTGTCGAAACCGAAACCACTTCGCCTTCGATCTTGTTGCGTACCGCAACACCAATCGGCGATTCCAGCGAGATCTTGCCCGCAAGCGGGTCCACCTCAGATGGACTGACCAGCTTGAACACCTGCTCGCGATCGTGCTCCAGGTTCAGCAGCTTCACCGTCGAACCAACGTTCGCGCGCCCAGCCTTCGTTCCAGGATCGATGATCACTGCATTCCGCAGCCGGTCTTCGGTTTCGCGAATTCGCGCCTCCAGATGCCCCTGCTCGTCACGAGCTGCATCCAACGGCGCGTTCTCACGGAAATCCTTATCCGCCATCGCCAGGCGCAGCTTCTCCGCAATTCCGGGCCGCTCCGCCTTCAGCTTCTCCAACTGTGCTTCAAGCGTCTGCAGACCTTCCAGTGTCACGTGATACGCAACGCCACCCAGATCCTCGTCTGCACCTTGCAGTGCCCGCGCGCCGCCCGCATCGTCACCAAGCTGCAGATGCGGAACCAGGTTCTCCTCGGTGAACGCAAGACGCGACGAGTACGCCAGGAACGCACGCAGCGGCTCCAGGTGACTCACATCGTGTTCGTCCTCGGGCGCAGACTCCGTCACGTAACGCAAGACATCGTCACCCGTCAGCTCGGACAGCTTTCGACTGTTGCCGAACCAGGCGATGAACTGCTCCACCTTCGGTCGCTCCGCCTCAACCTTTTCAGGTTCAAGCGAAGTAACGAAGTGGCTCAAGGCCTCGTCTGCAGTGATAGGCTCCGCCATCGGGCGGTCCTTTCGTTCTCGGCACTAGTTGAAGTGGGCGCTACGGGATGCGCTGCGATAATCCTGGGCATGACCCGTCAGCGGTGTTCTCCTATCAGTCTAGAAGATGAACGGCTCACCATGTCAATTGATTCACCTCAGGGATGACCCTACCCCCCCCATCCTCGCCCAGCGACCACGACGCTTCCGAGCTGCGAGCAGCGCTCGCCAATGAGACAACTCGCCTCGGTGTCACGCTCAGCGACACCCAGCGTGACACCTTTGCGCGCTACTACACACTGCTGCTCGATCACAACGAGCGAGCCGGCCTCACCGCCATCACCGAGGCCACCGCAATCGCCCATCGGCTCTTCGGCGAATCACTCGCTCTGCTCGTCGCGCTGCGCACAGCGGGATACCTCACCGAAGGCCAGCCAACCCGCATCGCCGACATCGGACCTGGCGGCGGCTTCCCCGGCCTTCCCATGCGCATCGCTGAGCCGGCGCTGCAGCTCGTCCTGATCGAATCTCAGCGTCGCCGCTGCGAGTTCCTCGAAACCGCCGCCAGCGAACTCGCGCTCGATACAGTCGAGGTGGTCAACGCCCGTGCTGAGGATGCCGGTCGCGACCCCGCGCTCCGCGAGACCTTCGATCTCGTGGTCGTCCGCGCCGTCGCTCCGCTCGCAGTCCTCGTCGAGTACGCACTCCCACTGCTGCGTATCGGCGGCATCCTCGCCACCCCCAAAGGCAGCCGCGCCAACGACGAACGCGCTGAAGCACAGCCCGCGATCACTGCCCTCGGCGGTGTCGAACTGGACCCACTCCCACTCTCGCTCCCACCCGATCTCCCACCGCAACAGGTCATCCTCGTTCGCCGCGAAGGCCCGCTCGATGATCGCTACCCGCGGCGCGCCGGTATGCCCTCGAAACGACCGATCAGCTGATCCACGCGTCGGTCCCGGAGCCCCGTCACGACTAAAGGATTGCGCCGCATCCGAAATCGGAGTTGGATCGCGGCCTGACAGCAACGACACCAGCCGGGGAGCGCCGAATGAGCATCCAGAATCTGGCCGAACGTCTCGGCCCGCTCGATGAGATGAGAAACACCCAGGCGGCACGCCACTTCACTCTCGGCGTCTGGCGCGCGCTCCGGGACGATGGCATGCCCCTCGATCAAACCGCCCTCGCCCAGATCTCCTCAGATGCTGGCCTCGGCTCAGCGGAGTACAGCGCGCTCGTCGAGCGCTACGCGGAGCTGGACAACCACGGTGCACTCATCGGTCTCAGCGGCCTCTCGATCGCCGACCACCCCCACTCGATCCAGTTCGAGGATCGTACGCTGACCTCGTGGTGCGCCTGGGACCCATTCTTCCTCGTGCCTGCGCTCGGTGGCTCAGCCGTCGTCCGCTCCACCGATCCGCAGACCGGTACATCAGTGCAGTTCACCTTCCAGGATGGGCTGGTCACCGCCTGCACCCCTGCCGGTACCGTCATCTCCATCGTCGTCCCCGCCCCACACGACGACGATTCCCCAGGCTCGTCCGTCGAGGAGTTGTGGTCCTCCTTCTGAAATCAGGTACTGCCTTTCGAGTCTCGAGAGGCCGCCAAACAGTATTTCGACAACAGCACGCAGGACGTCGAACTCATCACAATCGAACAAGCCTCGGAACTCGCCCACCTCCGTCACGGACGACTCATAGAGCTAGCGTTACTGGGCTAGAACGCCAAAATCTCGGCCAAACGCTCACTCCCTTGAGTAAATGCCATTTCTGCGGGTTTCCGCTTAAGTTTCGTCAAAAAAACCCGACACTCACCTGAACGGTGAAACGCCCTCGTGGCAGGCCATGCCCCGAAGGCAATGACGCACACCGCTCGCACGGCGAGCAGGACAGGCCATGCGAAACTTCGTCAGCCGCACTAGGCTCGGCTTCGCTCGACTGAAGGACCGTCTCCGCGACGAACGGGGCGTAGTACTCGTCGTCGTCACCGCTGCCATGACTAGCGTCACCCTCTTCACCGGGATCGTGCTGGATGTCGGCATCGTCATGGAAGAGCGCCGGCAAATCCAGAACGCCGTCGATGCCGCGTCGCTCGCCGCCGCTCGTGCCGCCCGAGATAACCCCGGCACCGCCGTCGCGGTCGCGAACCAGTACCTGCTCCTGAATGGCGTCGACCCCGCAGACCCCAGCGTCAGCGTCACCATCAACCAGCTTTACGGCACGGACCAGGTCGAAATCTCAGTGACTGCCGCCATCCCAACGGCCTTCTTCCGCCTCGCCAACATCAACAGCAAGGACGTCACCGTCCGCGCCGTCGGCGAAGCACTCCCGCTCGGCGCCGGAAATTACGCCCTGGTCTCCCTCAGCAAGACCGCCTGCGATGCGTTCCTCAGCTTCGGCAACCCGACGCTGAACATCAGCGGCGGCGGGATCATGGTCAATTCCGACTGCCCGAACTACGCCGCCAATATCTACGGCAACGCCGACATCACCGCTGATTCGCTCGATTACTACAACGAGGGCGCAGCCCTCGTCTCGGGCAACGCCGTCACCTCACCCAGTCCAGCGTCAGTCAACACCACCGTCGACGACCCGCTCGCCGGAGCCCTCCCCGCGCCGTCGCTCGCCGTCACGTCGCCCGACTCCGCCGGTACCGAGGCGGTTCCAGCGATGACCACGATCAACAGCGGCGGGGCAGTCTCCCTCAATCCCGGCGTGTTCTGGGGCGGACTCAACATCCTCGGCAACACGAATGTCGCCCTCAACCCAGGTGTCTATGTCGTCGCTGGCGGCGACTTCGAGACCTGGGGAAATGGCTCCATCACCGGTACCGGCGTCATGATCTACATCACCGGCTCTCCCGGCCCTGCTGACTGTGGACAGGTCTCCATGTACGGCAACCGCGTGCTCGACTTCACTCCAGCCAGCAGCGGCGACTACAAGGACATCACGTTCTGGCAAGACGAGAACTGCACGGCGGACTTCCAGTACCACGGCAACGTCACCGGCGTGCACGGCGTCATCTACACCCCGGGTGCCCGCTTTGACCTGCTCGGAAACGTCGATCTCGGTGGCATCCAGGTCATCTCGGACACCATCAAGATCACCGGCAACACTTCCATCAACATGAACTTCACCAGCTACGTCGGCAGCACCAGCGACGCCAAGATCTCGCTCACCGAGTAGCGAGCGCCTCATCAGCCGGCTCCTCCGTCCGTCAGACATTGATTCAGCCTGGATTCACGGCTCGCTAACACCCTCCCACCAAAACCCATAGCTGCTCCATACCTCGTTCTGATGCGGCGTTAGCCCCCCGCGCTGCACGCTCGTTCTACCGAGGATCGCCCCGCAACGGGCACCCCTGCCTCCTCGGTGGACGCGAGGGATCCAGCGATGCGCAGCACCCGAACACCCGACCTGCAAGACGATCGAGGACAGGTCCTCATCCTCGTCTCCGGCGCCCTCTTCACCCTCCTGATCGTCGTCGGCATGGTCTTCGATGTCGGCATCATCCTCGAGCAAAAGCGCCAGCTCCAGAACGCCGCAGACGCTGCCGCCCTCGCCGGTGCTCGAGCCGCAGTCGACAACCCCGCTCTCGCCCAGGCCGCCGCCGAGGAGTACCTCCTGCTCAACGGCTTCGACCCCGCCGACTCGTCCCTCACCATCTCCATCGACCCCAATTACTCCGCTGACGAAGTCGAAGTCACCGTCGTCGCGGTCATCCCCACAGCCTTCTTCACCCTCGCAGGAGTCGACTCCAAGACCGTCACCGTCCGTGCCGTCGGCGAAGCCCGTCCCGTCCGAGGTGCCGCCGACTACGCCTTCGTCGCGCTCAGTGAGACGGCCTGTTCCGCCTTCGAAAAGTCCGGCAACTCCGAACTCACCATCACCGGTGGTGCAATCCTCTCGAACTCGTCGTGCAGTTCCGACTCCCTCTGGGCACACGGCCGTGGCGCAATAAACGCTGAAGGCACCGACTACTACTACGAAGGCGACGCCCGCGTAGACGGCGCGGTCCTCCTCTCCCCCGAGCCCACCGAGGTGCTGAACCGCATCGATGACCCGCTCGCCAGTCTCTCGGCACCCGCCGTCGGCACCTCGCCAGACTCCGCCGGCACCAGCGACTCACCCGCCGTCACCCGCATCAACAGCGCAGCCACCCTCCAACCCGGCGTTTACTGGGGCGGCATCGAAATCAACGGCGATGTCACCCTCCAGCCCGGCATCTACGTCATCGCGGGCGGCGGCATTCGCACCGCGGGCGGTGGCTCACTTCAGGGCGATGAAGTCCTCATCTACAACACTGACAACCCGGGGGTCGAAGCCTGTGGCAACGTCCACCTCGCCGGCTCGAACGACGTCGCACTAACTCCGATGACCAGCGGCGAGTACGCCTACGTCTCACTCTGGCAGGACAAGGACTGTGCTGAGACCTTCAGCTTCAACGGCGGCCACTCCGGCACCGCTGGCGTGATCTACCTCCCCGGCGCCAAGTTCAGCCTCTCAGGCGGCGGCACCCTCGGCTCCATCCAGGTGTTCGCCGACACCATCGAGGTCTCCGGCAACGCCGATATCGCCATGGACTTCACCGGCTACGTCGGCGACACCGGCACCCCCAACATGGTGCTCTCGGAGTAACTCCCAAATCCGCTGCCCTACGCCGGTTCACTCGTATCGAGCTGAATCGGCAGCGGCACGTCCGGGAATTCCGTCGTCAGCCGCCCCCACGCTCGTCGTCCGATCCGTTCCGCCTCTGCGATGATCGAGGCCTCGTCCATCGTCAGCACCACCCCATCCCGCATCACCCAGTTGCCGTCCACCATCACGCTCTGCACATCCGCCGGCGTCCCCTGGTGCACGAACGCCGATACGAACCGCATCGTCGGCACCAGGTGCGCCCGCTGCGTCTCGATCACGATCAGGTCCGCCTTCTTCCCCACCTCCAGCGTCCCGCTCTCCTCTAGGCCCAACGCCCGATGTCCGTTCGCCGTCGCCCACTGCAACACGTCCTCCGGCGTCGGCCGCTCGCCGTCGCCCGTCCGCACCCGCTCCATCAGCAGCCCCGTCCGCATCACCTCAATCATGTCCTCCGCCATGTTGTCCGAACCCATCGCGATCCGGCAGCCCGCCGCCTCCAGCTCCCCCTGACGCACCCCGTAGCCCCGACGAGCCGCAATCGCCGAGTTGAACGACACCGTCACC
>JABIST010000025.1 GCA_018700215.1 Dehalococcoidia bacterium
AGTCGGTCACCTCATCGCCGAGCGCTTTGAGTTCCTCGATCAGGATTTGCTTCAACTCGAACCCGGCGTGATCTGATCCGATGGCAACCCGCACGCGCGCACCTCCGCCTCTGCCGGCCGATGGTACAACGCCCGCGTCCTGTGCTCAGCATCAAATCGAGGCGGTCGCTAGCTTCGGGCGACCGCTTGGTGCGCCCCGATCATGGCCGCCGATACATCGTTCAGCACCTCGGACCAGGCCCCGGCCATCGCCGACGTGAACTCATCCCCCACGAAGTTGCTCAGCGTCTCCATCAGCACCGCAATGAAGTAGCGATAATCCGCCGGTTGCACGCCGTCGGCCGCGTGACTCTCACCCATCCGCTTCACCAGCGCCGAGGGCCTTGCCCCCGTGTTCGCCACCGTGGTTAGTGCGGCCCAGAGCGCGGCATGCTGCCCGCTTCGATCGAGCTGGCCGAACCGTTCCGCCATGTGCGGATGGCGCTCGAATAGCGTCTCGTAAAATGCGTCGCCGAACTCGCCGCCGCGCCGCACGATGCACCGCAACGACTCCGACAGGATCTGTGTGCGAGCGAATCGCACCCGCCCGGGCGCGCTCGCCTCCGAGCCCGTATCGAAGCGCGGACACGCACAATCCCTCGCGGCGTTGCAACGCCCCGCCCCCATGTGATCCACTCGAAAGTGCTCACATCCCATGCATTTCTTGGTCAACGGGGTGTTTGCCATCGTGCGATCAGTGGACCAGTTTCGGGCACCGCCTGTCTTGGTCAGTTGGCCACCGGTGCCCCGTCGAGCGACTATCAGTTATCCACAACCTAAGTGTTATCGCCTCGCACCCTCGCTCAATCCTCCAACCCCAGCTCTCGGGCGCCGATCGGCCCCGCGCGCAGAATCCGAGGTGGTTGCACCGTCAGATCCACCACCGTCGACGCCACGCCCCCATCCCGCCCTCCTCCGTCGATTACCTCCAGCGCCTCCCCGAACACCGAGGCGACCTCGGCTGCATCGAGCGCAGGCGCACCGCCGTGCCGGTTCGCACTCGAGACCGCCAGCACCCCACCACACCCACGCAGCACCGCCCGAGCAAGCCCGTCGTCTGGCTGCCGAATACCAATCGTCCCCGCCTCCGTCACCACCGGCGCGACGAACCCCGCGTCAGCGCGCGCCGTGACCACCGCCGTCAACGCTCCCGGCCAGTGTCGCGCGACCCGCTCGATCACCGTCGCATCATCGAGGTATGGCGCGATGTCCTCGATTCGATCGAATAGCACCGCGATCGGCTGATCCGAATCGCGCCCCTTCAGCTCCACCAGTGCCCTGACTGCGACCTCGTTCGTCGCGAGCGCGGCCAGGCCGTAGACCGTGTCCGTGGGCATGCCGGCGACCCCGCCGGAGCGGATCGTCGCGACGATTTCGTCGAGCCGGTCAGACGGTACGATCGGCAGGTTCGGGCTCCCTCGATGCGGTGTGATTACACGCCAGATGGGGCGCGTTGACCGGACTATAGGCGGTGGATACGCTTCGTACTTAGCGGACCCCTCCCCTGGAACACAATGCCCATGGTGGAACAAATCGATAGCTCCGCAGCCGCGGATCGGATTCGCGCTTCTGGTGATGCCGAGGTCGCAACCTACCTCGAAATCGCCGAACACCGTGAACCCGGTCAAATCCTCACACCCGCTCCAAACGCGCCCGAAACCGTCGTCGTGCTCGATTACGGCTCGCAGTTCTCCATGCTCATCACCCGTCGCATCCGCGAGGCCAGCGTCTACTCGGAGCTGCTTCCCTGGAACGTCGCGCCGGAGAAGCTCAACCACCTCAACGTGAAGGCATTCGTCCTCTCCGGTGGCCCCGCCTCGGTCTACGACGAAGCTGCCCCGCAACTCCCGGACTGGGTGGTCGCCACCGGCCTGCCCATCCTCGGCATCTGCTACGGCATGCAATTGCTCGCCCACAAGCTTGGCGGCGCCGTCGAGCCCGCCTCCAGCCGCGAATACGGCCACGCCATCCTCGATGTCGGCGAAGCCTCGAACCCCATCTTCCACGAACTGACTGGTTCGCTCCCCGTCTGGATGTCCCACGGCGACAAGATCACCAAACTGCCGCCCGGCTTCGAATCGATCGCTCAGTCTCAGAACGCGCCCGTTGCGGCCATGGCGGACAACGCCGGTCACTACGGCATTCAGTTCCACCCGGAAGTGGCGCATACGCCACAGGGCGACCAGGTCATCCAGAACTTTCTCTTCCGCGTCGCCGGATGCGCCGGCGACTGGACCGCCTCCTCCTTCGTCGAAGAATCCGTCGAGGCGATTCGCGAGGCTGTCGGGGACGGCAAAGTGATCTGCGCCCTCTCCGGTGGCGTCGACTCCGCTGTCGCCGCCGCACTCGTGCACCGCGCCATCGGCGACCAGCTCACCTGCATCTTCGTCGACAACGCCCTCCTCCGATTAGGCGAGCCCGAGCGCGTGGTCTCCACCTTCCGAGGCCACATGTCCATCAACCTGCTCCACGTCGACGCCGTCGACCGATTCATGGGCGAACTGGCTGAGGTGACCGACCCGGAGACGAAGCGGATGCGGATCGGGGAAACCTTCATCCGCGTCTTCGAGGAAGAGGCCCAGAAGCTCGGCACCGTCGACTTCATCGCCCAGGGCACCACCTACCCCGATGTCATCGAGTCCGCCTCAACCGGCAGCGATGCCACGGTGAAGATCAAATCCCACCACAACGTCGGCGGACTGCCCAAGGACATGCAGTTCACGCTGATCGAGCCCCTGCGGAACCTCTTCAAGGACGAAGTGCGCCGCGTCGGTAAGGAGTTGGGCCTCCCCGACGAAATGGTCTACCGCCAGCCCTTCCCCGGCCCCGGCCTCGCGATCCGCGTCATCGGCGATGTCACCGCCCAGAAGCTGGACATCCTCCGTCGCGCCGACTGGATCGTCATGGACGAGATCAAGAACGCCGACGTCTACTACGACGTCTGGCAGTCCTTCGCCGTCCTCACCGGCATCAAGACCGTCGGCGTGCAAGGCGATTTCCGCACCTACGGCGAGTGCATCGCCATCCGCTGCGTCAACGCCGAGGACGCCATGACTGCCGACTGGTCCAAGCTGCCTTACGACCTGCTCGCAAAGATCTCGAGCCGCATCGTCAACGAGGTGCCCGAGGTGAATCGAGTCGTCTACGACATCACCTCGAAACCCCCCGGGACGATCGAGTGGGAGTGATGCCATGAACGTGCTCCTGCTCGGCAGCGGCGGACGCGAGCACGCGATCGCCTGGAAACTCTCGCAGTCACCGAAGCTCTCGAAGCTCTGGATCGCCCCCGGCAACGCTGGCATGGAGCAGCTCGGCGAAGTGGTCGATGTCAAAGTGATGGACTTCGATGGCGTCGTCGCCCTCGCCCAACGCATCCATGCCGACCTCGTGATCGTCGGTCCCGAGGACCCGCTCTCTGCCGGCATCACCGATCGCCTGACCGCCGCCGGCTTCCGCGTCTTCGGCCCCACCGCCGCCGCCGCCCGCCTCGAAGGCTCCAAGGACTTCGCCAACCAGCTCATGGCCAACGCTGGCATCGCCACCTCGCGCTCGCAGACCTTCGACGACCCCGATGCCGCGAAGCATTACGTCCGCGACTGCGCCTACCAGGTGGTGATCAAGGCCGATGGCCTCGCCGCCGGTAAAGGCGTCACCGTCTGCAACGACACCACCGAGGCAGAGGCCGCCATCGACCGCATCATGGTCGACCGCGCGTTCGGCGATGCCGGCGTCCGTATCGTTGTCGAGGAGCGCATGTACGGTCCCGAGGTCTCCGCGCATGCCTTCACGGACGGCGTCACCATCCGCCACATGCCCTTCTCCTGCGACCACAAGCCTGTCTTCGATGGCAACATCGGCCCGAACACCGGTGGCATGGGCGCCTACTCGCCCCCGGGCTGGCTCGACGACACCACCGCCGAGGCGATTCGCACGGACGTCACAGAGCTCGCCGTGCGCGCGATGGCCGACTCCGGCAACCTCTACTCAGGTGTGATCTACCCCGGCATGATGGTCACCGCCAACGGCCCTCGCGTGATCGAATTCAACGGTCGCTTCGGCGACCCCGAGACTGAAGTACTCTTGCCGAAGCTCCGCACGGATCTCCTCGAGATCTGCGTCGCCGTCGCCGACGGTCGCCTCTCCGAGGTGCCCGTTGAGTGGGATGACGTCGCCACCGTCGGCGTGATGATTGCCTCCGGCGGCTACCCCGACGCCTACGAGACCGGCAAGCCCATCAGCGGCCTCGACTCAATCGACGAGGATGTCCAGGTCTTCATCGCCGGCGCGAAGCGAGACGCCCAGGGCCGCATAGTCACCTCCGGTGGCCGCGTGCTCTGCGTCGTCGGACGTGGCGCCTCCATGGACGAAGCGCGCACCCGTGCCTACGACAATGTGGCGCGCATCTCCTTCGAGGGCGCACACTACCGAACCGATATTGGCGCCACGGCGGACCAACCACTCGAAGCCGTCGCACGATGACCCAATCGCCTGCTATTCAGCACGTCAACATGATCCCGTCACGACGCCAGGAGTTTGCGAATGATTGAGCGCTACAGCGTTCCCGAGCTGACCGCGATCTGGTCCGATGAGCACAAGTTCCAGACCTGGCTGCGCGTTGAGATCGCCGTCGCCGAAGCCTGGGGCGACGAAGGCGTCATCCCCGCCGAGGACGTCACCGCCATCACCTCGACGGCCACGGTCAACGTGCCCGATGTGATGCGCTACATCGATGAGACGCACCACGATGTCACCGCATTCCTGCGTTCCGTCGCCGATTCGCTCGGTGACGAATCCCGTTGGGTCCACTACGGCCTCACCAGCAACGATGTCTGGGACACCGCTACCTGCCTCCAGTGGCTCGATGCGATCGACTTCCTCACCGTCCAGGTCGCCGAGCTACGCGACGTGGTGATCCGCCGCGCGCTCGAACACCGCAAGACCGTTTGCATCGGCCGCACCCACGGTGTCCACGCCGAGCCCACCACGTTCGGCCTCAAACTACTCGTCTGGGTCGACGAATTGCGCCGTCACCAGCAGCGCCTCGCCCTCGCCCGTGAACACCTCGCTGTCGGCCAGATGTCCGGCCCAGTGGGCACGCACGCCTCGGTGCCGCCATCGGTCGAAGCCAATGCCTGCGCGCGTCTCGGCCTCGCCGTCGCACCCGTCACCACCCAGATCATCCAGCGCGACCGCCACGCGTTTGTCTTGAGTGTCATCGCCGGCATCGGCGCGTCGCTCGAGAAGTTCGCCACCGAGATTCGCGCGCTGCAGCGCACCGAGATTCGCGAGGCGGAGGAGCCCTTCACCGAGGGGCTGCAGACCGGCTCGTCCTCCATGCCACACAAGCGCAACCCGGAACTGTGCGAGCGCGTCTGCGGTCTGGCGAGGACCCTGCGCGGCTACTCGATCGTCGGCCTGGAGAATGTCGCACTCTGGCACGAGCGCGACATCTCGCACTCCGGCGCGGATCGCATCGCCTTCCCGGACTCAACCGGCTTGCTGGCCTACATGCTGAAGATCTTCACCGGCGTCATGGACGGCCTCCGCGTCTACCCGGAACGGATGCAGGCCAACCTGGAACAAACGCGCGGCCTCGTCTTCTCCGCCAAGGTGCTGAACGCGCTGCTCGCGGCGGGGCTGCAGCGCGAGGTGGCGTACAAGATCGTCCAGGCGAACGCGATGAAGGCCTGGCACGACGACCTCGACTACCGCTCCCTGCTCGAAGCCGACCCCGAGGTCACCTCGCGGCTTTCGATGCAGCAGCTCGACGAGCTGTTCGATGTGAATGCATACCTCGTCCACATCGACGACTCGTTCCGTCGCCTGGGCCTGTTGGAGGCAAACCCATGACCGTAGCCGCCGCACCGATGATGGACACTGACCTGCCCGGTCTTGAGCGCTTGAATCGCGCCAAGGTGCGCGACATCTACGCGCTGCCCGAGGACCGCGTACTGCTCGTTGCGACCGACCGCGCCTCAGCCTTCGATGTGGTGCTGCCCACGGGCGTGCCACGTAAGGGCGAGGTGCTGACCCGCCTGTCCGCCTTCTGGTACGAACGCACCGCCGAGGTGGTCCCCAACGCCTTCATCGCCGTCCTCGATGCAGACAACGCCTCCGACCTCGGCGTCGACTGCGGCCCCGAGTACTACGGCCGCTCGATGGTGATGCGTCGCGCCGAGGTGCTGAAAGTGGAGGCGATCGTTCGCGGCTACATCACCGGCACCGGCTGGGCCGAATACCAGGAGACCGGCTCAGTCTGTGGTAACCCGCTGCCCGCGGGGCTGCTCAAGAGCATGCAACTGCTCGAACCGATCTTCACCCCCAGCACCAAGCCCGAGCCGCCAGAGCACGATGCGCCCATGACCTACGAGGAAGTTGAGGCGCTGCTCGGACCGGAGCGGGCCAACGCCGTGAAGCTGCGCGCCCTCGCCATGTACCGCTACGGCGCCCACCACGCCGCCCAACGCGGCATCCTCGTCGCCGACACGAAGTTCGAGTTCGGCATGGTCGATGGCGAGGTCACGCTGATCGACGAAGTGATGACTCCCGATTCGTCGCGCTTCTGGCCCGCGGCCAAGTACTTCCCCGGCAAGGACCAGCCGTCCTTCGATAAGCAGCCGCTACGCGACTACCTCGATAATCTCGACTGGAACAAGCAGGCGCCTGGCCCCGAACTGCCGGACGAGGTGGTGGAAGCAATGTCCGCCCGCTACCTCGAGGCCTATCGCCTGATCACCGACAGCGAGCTGCCGAGCTAGCCTCGGCCGAACAGAACGGACCAACCATGGCCACCTACCTCGCCAGCATCGACGTGATGCTGAAGCCGCTGGTAAATGACCCCCAGGGCCTCGCCGTGCACGACGGACTGGGCCACCTCGGCTTCGACGGGGTGCAGAAGGTCCGAGTAGGTAAGCGGATTGAGGTGACGCTGGAGGCGGCCGACAGCAGTGCGGCCGAGACGGCGGTGACGGAGATCTGTCAGAAGCTGCTGGCGAATCCGGTGATTGAAGACTTTAGTTTCGAGCTGGCCGAGGTTGCGACCGCCGGCTGATCCCGAACCCCTCGATAGTTACGACGGCTGCTGTAGCCCCTGCAGCACCGCGTCGTGCAGCGCACCGTTCGTCGTGATGCAGTGTCCCGCGTCGATCGTCGCGACACCGTCGTTGTCCGTCAGCCGTCCGCCAGCCTCTTCGACGATCACGATCAGCGCGCCGATGTCCCACGGCGAGATCGTGCCTTCCAGCATCGCTTCCGCCGACCCGTCGGCGACCAGACAGTGCCCCCAGAAATCGCCGAGGCCGCGCGTCCGCCACGCTTGCCGGAACAGCGCATCCGTCCCCGGCCACGAATCCACCGTCAGCTCGTAGCTGCCGTAGAGGATCTGCGCCTCTTCAATCGTCGCGACATCCGAGACGTGGATCCGCGTCCCCGCATGCCCCCGCGCCGGCAAATCCGCACGGTACGCACCCAGCCCGCGCCCGGCCCACCACCGAGTCCCGAGCGCCGGCGCCGAGGCCACTCCAACCTCAAACACCCCGTCGCGCTCTAGCCCGATCAGCGTCGCCCACACCGGCAACGCCCGAGCGAAGCCATGAGTCCCGTCGATCGGGTCGAGTACCCAGCGTGCCGAAGCACCCTCCCGAGTCAGCCCCTCCTCCTCGCCGAGGATCGCGTGCTCCGGGAAGCGCCCTTCGATCCGCGCGCGGAGATGCGCCTCAACCTCTTTATCCGCCAGCGTCACCAGCGACCCGTCGCGCTTCTGCTCGGTCCCCAGCTCACCTCGGTAGTAGCGCATCGAAATCTCGTCCGCCTCGTCCGCGAGGTCCAGCGCGAACTGCAGCATCGATGCGGTGTCTGACTCGCTCACGCTTGCGCCGCCTTCACCCGTGCGTCCACAAGCTCCCGCACACCTGCGATCGCTGCGCGCACGCCAACGATCTGTGTCTCAAGTGACATCGAAGGCGTCCCCGGCGGCTTGTCGGCGATCTGGTGCGGCAGGTACGGCAGATGGATGAACCCGCTCGGCATGTCGAATTCC
>JABIST010000164.1 GCA_018700215.1 Dehalococcoidia bacterium
GATTGTTGCCAGAGCGCCGCCTGGTCCCCGATCGTGATCCGCCCGCGATCCAGCGTGATCACCCGCCGCGCCTTCAGCTCGCCCAGCGCCTCGCTGATCGACTGTCGACGAACCCCCAGCACCTCCGCGATTCGCGCGTGCGTCACCTCAATCTCGTCGAGGTGTGCATGTGCCCGCAGCAGCAGCAGGAAGTACGCCGTCCGCGCCCGCACCGCATGATGCCCGGGGCAGTCCGCCGACTGCTCCCGCCAGCTAATCATGTGCGACGCGTGCGATAACACCGCCCGCATCAGCGCCGGCGAGCCTTCCAGGGTGGTTCGGTAGTAATCCACGTCCAGCACCAGCGCCTTGCCCGGCACATCCACCACCAGGTCGCAGCCGCCCACGTTCACCTCGGGTCGCGCCACGCCAATCGCGTTCACCGCGCCTTCGCGCCCTCGCTGCAGATACGCGTAGTGCGTCCCGTCTTCACGAGTACGCACGCCCGTCAGCATCCCGCTCAACGGGAAGAACACTCGATTCGCCCCACCCTGCCGCTCAACCACGTCGCCCTGCAGCAATGGCAGCATCGTTGCGTGTGACACCAACTCCTCGCGCAGCTCACGAGGCAGCGACGCCAAAATCACGTTCGCACACGCAGCCTCCGCCGCAGCGGCCAGCTTCGAGGCCTCTTTGACCGACGGGGGCACCGCAGCACCCGCCCGTCCCGGCGCGCCTGCTCGTTCTGTTTCCATCGTTCGTGTCGTCATAGTGCCTCCCCCTGCGCGATCTCAATGATCGGAGGCTGCTCCGTCACTCAGCGGACCGACGAAGCCATCGGATTCTAGTACACCCGTAGCCTCGCAGCACAACCGAAATGCCTAGGTTCCAGATCCCCATCCCTGACCGATTAACCCAGTAATTCATTCGAATCGACGAAGCGCCTTGAGCGACCAGCCTCGTTCGCCCAGTTGAAGAGGACTCCCCGATGCCCCTCACCTCCCTCCTCATCGCCAACCGAGGTGAAATCGCCGTCCGCGTCATCCGCGCCGCCGCCGACCTCGGCCTCCGCACCGTCGCCATCTACTCCGAAGACGACGCACTCTCCCTCCACACCCGCAAAGCTGACGAGGCACGCGCACTCTCCGGCAAAGGCGCCATGCCCTACCTTGATATCGACCAGGTCGTCGCCGCCGCCGTCGACTCCGGCTGCGACTCCGTCCACCCCGGCTACGGCTTCCTCGCCGAAAACGCCGAGTTCGCACGCCGCTGCGCCGAAGCCGGCCTCACCTTCGTCGGCCCCGAGGTCGAATCCCTCGAGGCGTTCGGCGACAAGATCCGCGCCCGCGCCATCGCCGCCGAACACGACGTCCCCATCCTCCCCGGCACCGAGGGCGTCACCACTCTCGAGCAGGCCCGCGCCTTCTACGAGCAGCTCCCGGACGGCGCCTCCCTCATGATCAAAGCCGTCGCCGGCGGCGGTGGCCGCGGCGCACGCGCCGTCCTCGACCCCGCTCAGCTCGACGAACTCTACGCACGCTGCGAATCCGAGGCCCGCCTCTCCTTCGGCAACGGCGACCTCTACGTCGAGCGCTACATCCCCCGCGCCCGCCATATCGAGGTCCAGATCCTCGGCGACGGCACCGGCGCCGTCACCCACTTCGGCGAGCGCGAATGCAGCATCCAACGCCGCTTCCAGAAGATCGTCGAAATCGCCCCCGCCCCCTACCTCCCCGCCGGACTCCGCCAGCGCATCATCCAGGCCGCCGTCCGCATGGCATCCGCCATCAACTACCGCTCTCTCGGCACCTTCGAGTTCCTCGTCGACGCCACCGAGGTCACCGACGCCGCCGACTTCTTCTTCATCGAGACCAACGCCCGCCTCCAGGTCGAACACACCGTCACCGAGGAGGTAACCGGCATCGATCTCGTCCAGGCCCAGATCCGCGTCGCCGGCGGCTCCACCCTCGCCGATCTCCATCTGGAGCAGGACGCCATCCCCCACGCCCGCGGCTACGCCATCCAGGCCCGCGTCAACATGGAGACCATGACCGCCGAAGGCCAGGTCCGCCCTTCCGGCGGCCTCATCACCGCCTTCGAGCCGCCAAACGGCCCCGGCATCCGTGTCGATACCTTCGGCTACGCCGGCTACAAGACCAGCCCCAGCTTCGATTCACTCCTCGCCAAGGTCATCACCCACTCCACCTCCCCGAATTTCGAGGACGCCGTCACCCGCACCTACCGTGCCCTCTCAGAGTTCCGCGTCGAGGGCCTCTCCACCAACATCCCCTTCATCCAGAACCTCCTCCGCCACCCGGACTTCGTCTCCGGCCAGACCTACACCACCTTCGTCGACGACCACACCGCCGAACTCGCCGCCACCGACAATCACCCCCAGCGCTTCTTCACTCCAGCGCTCGCCCCCGTCGCCGCCGCCCCAACTCCCGAGGCCGCCACCGGCCTCGCCGGCGCCCAGATCGACGCCTCTGACCCGCTCGCCGTCCTCTCCTTCGGCCAGGGTGAGCGCGACAAGCTCGATGCCTCACGCACCGTCGAGCAAGAAGCAGCTTCCCCAGGAGGCGTTGCGGCTACCGGACCGGACGGCACCACCCCCGTCCTCTCGCCGCTGCAGGGCACCGTCGTCAACATCCTCGTCACCGAAGGCGACGCCGTCCGCAAGGGCCAGACCATCCTGATCATGGAAGCCATGAAGATGGAGCACGAAATCGCCGCCGATCACAGCGGCATCGTCCGCAAGATCGACGTCGCCGCTGGCGACATCCTCGTCGAAGGCCACCCCCTCCTCTTCATCGAAGAAGCCGATGTCCAGGGCGAAAACATCGATGAAGAAGCAGCGATCGACCTCGACGAAATCCGCCCAGACCTCCAGCGCATCCTCGACCGCCTCGACACCACCTACGACCACTCCCGCCAGTGGGCCGTCGACCGCCGACGCGCCCGCGGCCAGCGCACCACCCGCGAGAACATCAGCCAGCTCCTCGATGACGACGAACCCTTCCTCGAATGGGGCCAGCTCGTCCTCGCCGCCCAGAGTCAGCGCCGCACCCTCGATGACCTAATCGAAAAGACCTCGGCGGACGGCATGGTCACCGGCGTCGGCATCGTCAACGGCGACCAGTTCGATGAGCCGCACTCCTCCGTCGCCGTCATCGCCTACGACTACACCGTCCTCGCCGGCACCCAGGGCTCACGCAACCACCGCAAGACAGACCGCATGCTCAAGGTCGCGAAGTGGGGCAAGATGCCCCTCGTCTTCTTCGCCGAAGGCGGCGGCGGTCGCCCCGGCGATACTGACGAGCCCAGCGGCGGCCCTCACGAGCAGGGCACCTTCTCCGCTCTCGCCCGCCTCAGCGGCCTCGTCCCGCTCATCGGCATCACCTCCGGCCGCTGCTTCGCCGGCAACACCGCCCTCCTCGGCATCTGCGACATCATCATCGCCACCGCCAACTCCACCATCGGCATGGGCGGCCCCGCCATGATCGAAGGCGGCAACCTCGGCATCTTCACCCCCGAAGAAGTCGGCCCCATGTCCTTCCAGGTCCCCAACGGCGTCGTGGACATCGCCGTCGAGGACGAAGTCGAAGCCGTCGAAGTCGCCAAGAAGTACCTCTCCTACTTCCAGGGCCGCACCAAAACCTGGGAATCAGCCGACCAGCGCATCCTCCGCCGACTCATCCCCGAAAACCGCCTCCGCATCTACGACATCCGCGAAGTCATCGAAACCATGGCCGACACCGACTCCGTCCTCGAACTCCGACCCAAGTTCGGCCTCGCCATGGTCACTGCCTTCGCCCGCATCGAAGGTCGCCCCATCGGCATCATCGCCAACAACCCCGCCCACATCGGCGGTGCCATCGATGCCGACGCCGGCGACAAAGCCGCCCGCTTCATGCAGATCTGCGACGCCTTCGATATCCCAATCCTCTTCCTCTCGGACACCCCCGGAATCATGGTCGGCCCAGAGGCGGAGAAAGAAGCGCTCGTCCGTCACGCCAACCGCATGCTCGTCACCGGCGCCAACATGACCGTCCCCTTCTTCACCATCGTGCTCCGCAAGGGCTACGGCATCGGCGCCATCGCCATGGGCGGCGGCTACTACAAAGAGCCACTCTTCATGGTCGCCTGGCCCACCGGCGAATTCGGCGGCATGGGCCTCGAAGGCCAGGTCAAACTCGGCTTCCGCAACGAACTCGCCGCCATCGAAGACCCCGCCGAACGCCTCGCCGAATACACCCGCCTCGTCGACGAAGCCTACGAACGCGGCGGCGCACTCAACGTCGCCACCACCTTCGGCATCGACCAGGTCATCGACCCCGCCGAATCCCGCACCTGGGTCGCCGGCATCCTCCGCGCCATGCGCCCCCCACCCCCCCGCGAAGGCAAAAAGCGCCCCAACATCGACGCTTGGTAGCGCCGCGCCCGACTACTCCCCCGCCGGCCGCCCCCAC
>JABIST010000024.1 GCA_018700215.1 Dehalococcoidia bacterium
GGTGACGCTGTGGTTCTTGCACGAGTCGCGGTTTGCGGATCGGGTGCGCGGGTTGGTGTTCGATTCGCCGATGCTGGACGTGGGGTCATCGATGGTGTGGGTGGGGAAGACGGCGAGCGTAGTGCCGGCAGTGGTGGTGCGGCTGGGGATGGTGCTGACGGCGCGGCGACTGCGTTTCAGGTGGCCGGACTACGACGCGCGCCCGATCTTCCGAGAGCTGAACGTGCCGGTGGCGATGATGCATGGCGAGCGTGACGGTCAGACACCGATGGCGGTGAGTGAGGCGATGGCGACGTTGCGCCCCGACCTTGTGACGCTCGAACGTGTCCCCGGAGCAGGGCACTGCCAGACGTGGAACATGGATCCGGCGCAGTACGCAGGGGTGTTCGACTCGCTGCTTGAGCGGGTACTCGATCGGTCGGTGCCGACTGATGAGCGCGAGCGGAGCGCGGTGGGAATTCCCGGCGGGGGCTAGAGCGAGAGTTCTCGGACGTCTGGGGCGACGGTGAGGCGCGCGGCGGTGATGGATTGGATGGCCTCGGGGGTCCAGCCGGGGGCGAATTCTCGGAGGATGATGGCGCCGCCCTCGATGTCCATGACGGCGACGTCGGTGACGATGCGGTCGACGCAGCGGGGGGTGGTGAGGGGGAGGGTGCAGTCCTCGAGGATCTTGGGTGAGCCGTCGTGGGTGGTGTGGCGCATGAGGATGATGGTGCGTTTGGCGCCGTAGGCGAGGTCCGGAGCGCCGCCGAGGTTGCCGGCTGGTTTGCCCTCGAACTGGGTGTTGGCGAGGTTGCCGTGTCGATCGACCTGGAGGCCGCCGAGGACGGCGACATCGAGGTGGCCGCCGCGGATCATGGCGAAGGATTCGTCGTGGGACATGAAGGAGGTGCCGGGGAGGGTGGTGACGGGGAGGTTGCCGACCATGGTGACGTAGGGATCGGCGAGGGTGTGGTCGGTGATGACGGGGCCGAAGCCGAGCAGGCCGAGTTCTGAGTGGAGGAGGATTTCGCGGTCCTCGGGAAGGACGTTGGCGCACTCGAGGGGGAGGCCGACGCCGAGGTTGACGACGTCGCCGTCCTGGAAGTCACGGGCTACTACTAAGGCCATCACGGTCTCGTGCAACCGTTCCGGCTCGTTCGTCGAGGTCACGAGCTTTGCTCCCAGGAGGTGGTCGGTTCGGTGGGGCGTTGGACGATGCGTTGGACGTAGACGCCGGGGGTGTGGATTTGGTCGGGGGCGAGATCGCCGAGGGGGAGGATCTGGTCGACCTCGGCGATGGTGATGGTGGCGGCGCCGGCCATGGTTTCGTTGAAGGTGCGGGCGCCTTTGAAGATGAGGTTGCCGTGGCGGTCTGCCTGGTGGGCGCGGACGAGGGCGAAGTCTGCGTGGAGGGCGGTTTCGAGGATGTGGGGGACGCCATCGAAATCTCGTTGCTCTTTGCCCTCGGCGACGGGGGTGCCGGGGCCGACGGGGGTGTAGAAGGCGGCGATACCTGCGCGGGCGGCGCGGATGCGTTCGGCGAGTGAGCCCTGGCCGGTGAGTTCGAGTTCGACCTCGCCGGCAGCCAGGCGCTCCTCGAAGGGGTAGACGAGGTGGCGGCGGGCGCCGACGGCGAAGCTGGTGATGCCTTTCTTGATGCGGCCGAGTTCGGCGAGCAGGCCGGGGTCCCAGAAGTCGGTGGGGACGAGTTCGTCGGGGAGCCAGGGGGTCTGGTTGCGGGCGTTGGCGGGGCCGCGGCCCATGGAGGTGGAGATGGCGGTGAGGTCCGTGATGCCGAGGCGGGCGACGGCGGCGACAAGGTAGGAGGGGCTGTTCCAGGGGGAGACGAAGCCGCCGAAGTGGATTGTCGCCTCGGAAGGGATGTCGGCGACGGCTTCGTCGAAGGAGGCGACTTGCTTGTCGATCAGGGCGGGGCTCCTCGGAGGGTGGCGCACACCTCGGTGGTGGGTGGGGCGGTGGGTGGGGGCATTATGCCGGGTCGCGGGCGGAGAGGGTGGATGGGACGGTGTGAGGGGCGGGCGGTAGGCTCGCGCGGAGGAATGGTGGGGATGTGAACGAAGCAGCGGACGAGCAACCGAGGCCAGGACAGCGGCGGGCGCTGCAGCTTCAGTGGGCGACGATTGGGTGGAATGTCGGGGAGGCGTTCCTGACGATCGGGCTGGGGATCGCGGCGGGATCGCTGGCGCTGATTGGGTTCGGGTTCGACTCGATCATCGAGGTGTTCGCTTCGGGGATCGTGATCTGGCACATGCGACCGCACACGGACGAGGAGCGGGTGGCGCGTGAGCGACGGGCGCTGCGGCTGGTGGCGGTGGCGTTTCTGTTGCTGGCAGTGGTGCTGGTGAGCGCATCGGTGCGGGATTTGCTGACGGGGCGCGAGGCAGGGGAGTCGCTGTTCGGGATCGGCTATCTGGCGGTGACGGCGCTGGTGATGTTTGGGCTGGCGATCTGGAAGGGCCGTGTGGCGACGCTGCTGGGTTCATCGCCGTTGCGGGCCGAGGCGAGGATGACGTTGCTGGACGGGATGCTTTCGGTGCTAACGCTGAGCGGGCTGGCGCTGAATGCAGCACTCGGATGGTGGTGGGCGGATCCGGGGGCGGCGCTGATCATCGCGGTGGTGGCGCTGAACGAGGCACGGGAGAACTGGGAAGAGGCGTCAGAGCTCGGAGGGGAGTAGCAGTAGCGGCGGGTTGGCGAATGTGCCAGGAGTGAGCGGGAGCTAAGCGGCGTCGAGGTAGCGGGGCTCTTCGGAGGTGGCGAGCACGTCGTTCGTCGCGGTGCGGTAGCGGGCGTGGTGGTTGCCGAGGGCCCAGAGGTAGGTGACGCCGAGACTGGTGGTGCCTCGCTCGGAGGGGAGTGCGGAGCGGAGGGCGCGGGCGCGGGAGTTGACGGCGCGATCGAGCGCGGGGGAGCGTCGCGCGATGGCGCGGTAGGTGCGGTAGGCACCCCAGCCGACGAGCGCCCAGAAGGTGAGACCGACGGCGAGGCTGATGAGTTCGTACACGTGGGGGATCCTTGGCCTGGCGGGGCGGGATTGATGGTTCCACGATTGCTCGGAAGTAAGGCGTGGCGAATCAGGGAGGACCCGCAGATGTGCTGGCGCGGGGCTCACGGCTGGCGAGCGGCCTGCTGATTCTTCCCTAGGGCCTGTAACGGGAGCGATATGGGGGTTGCCCGACGGGATTCTGTCAAAGAGTTAATGACAGAGTGCGTATGATTAAGGAGACCTGGGAGGGCAGTACATGCGCAACAAGCTATTCGGAAAGCTAATCGGACTGGCCGCGATCGCGGTGGTTCTTGCCGGTGTGGCCGGCATTCTCACGACAAACGGTTCGGAGGCGGCCGGGCCAGATCGGGTGGTGGCAGGCGTCGGGATTGTTCCGGGGCTGGGGCTGGTGGTGCACGTCGCCGTGCTCGTGGGACCGGGGCAGAGCGACCGAGCGGCCGTGGACACGGCGCTTGCGGCGCAGGGCGCACGGCCGATCACGAGCGCAGAGTACTCGCTGACGGGGCTGGTGCACGACGGGCCGGCCGATGGCGCCACGCTAGAGGACGACCAGGTAGCCGTTGTCTATAACGGCAGCAACATGCCGAGCTTTACACCGGGGTTCGACATGCAGGCGCTGGTGAACGCCTCGGTGGCGCCGTGGAATGCAGTCAGTCAGTCCGCGCTGGTGTTCAGCGACGGTGGATCCACCTCGAACGCTTGCCCATCGCTGCTGAAGGAGTGCCCGGGGCGACAGGTCCTGAACGGCGCGAACGAGGTGGCGTTCTGGGCGCTGAAGAGCAACACGACACTTGCGGTGACGTGGTCACACTCGGGCGCGGACGAGTTTGACATTGCGTTCAACACGAACTTCTCATGGGTGGACAACGCGACGGACGTGACCGGTAACGGTGAGTTCGACGTGGTCACCGTGGGGATTCACGAGTTTGGTCACGGCGCGGGTATCGGTCACAGCACGGCGGACGGCGACCCGGTGATGGAGGCGGTGTACGACGGTGGCCGGCGAGGTCTGGCTGACGACGACAGCGACGCACTGAACGCACTGTATGGCGGCGGTGCGACCGCGGATCCGACTCCGGACCCGACAGAGACACCAGCTCCGACACCGACGCCAGAGCCTGGAGTGGCGGACACGTTGACGCTGGGCGACCTTGGTGGCCCGTACGGCAAACGAGACCGCGTGATCATTCCGGTGAGTGCCACCGACAACGGCACGGGAGTTGAGGGTGTGGCGGTTCAGGTTCGGATCGTGACGGCGAGTGGCAAGGCGCTTTCCGGTTCGAGCACGACCGGTGCTGACGGCAGCGTGCAGTTCTCCTACAAGGTGAACGCTGGTCGTGACGGCAGTGGGACGTACACCGTGACCGCGACCGCCGCTGGCGGGCTGAGCGCCGGCGGCACGTTCGAGGTTGAATAGACCTCGAACGGTACGAGTGACGATGAAGAGGCCCGCCTGACGGCGGGCTTCTTGCTATCTGGAGCGCGAGAGCGGGGTTAGCTGAGCAGGTCGCGGATGCGTTTGGTGGCTTCGAGGATTTCCTCGGAGCTGGCGGCGTAGGAGAGGCGGAGGTAGCCCTGGCCCATGGCGCCGAAGCTGGTTCCGGAGACGACGGCGACGCCGGACTCCTCGAGGAGCTTCTTTTGGAGGGTCTGTGAGTCGAAGCCGGTGCCCTCGATGTTGGGGAAGGCGTAGAAGGCTCCGCCGGGATCGGCGCAGCGGACGCCGGGGATGTTGTTGAGTTCGCGGACGATGAGTTCGCGCCGTTCGTCGAAGGCTTTGACCATCTTGTGGATGTCGTCGTCGGGGCCTTCGAGGGCGGCGATGGCGGCGTGCTGGGTGGCGGCGTTGACGCAGGAGTAGGAGTTGACGGCGAGGCGCTCAGCGTGGGCGAAGAGGCTTGGCGGGAAGATGCCGTAGCCGATGCGCCAGCCGGTCATGGCGTAGGTCTTGCTCCAGCCTTCGAGGAGGATGAGGCGGTCTCGGATCTCGGGGTAGCTGAGCAGGGAGACGTGCTGGCGGCCACCGTAGAGGATCCAGGAATAGACCTCGTCGCTGAGGATGATGGCCTCGGGGTAGGCGGCGAGTCCGGCGACAAGCTTGTCGATCTCCTCGACGGGGACGAC
>JABIST010000440.1 GCA_018700215.1 Dehalococcoidia bacterium
CGGGCGCTGGCGCTGCCGCCGCCGCGTGTGGCAGTCGCGCGCGCACAGGCGGTGCCGCAACCGCCGCCGCCCCCTCGGCGCCGTCTCCGGCATCCTCTCCATCCTCGTCCTCCTCATCGCCATCGGCGCCTGGCAGGGCATCCTCGTCCCGCACGATCCCATCACCACACACGGCGCGGACCGCCTCCTCCCCTTCGGCACCACCTCCGCCGATGGTGAGCGCTACTACATCCTCGGAACCGATGACCTCGGCCGCGACATGTTCAGCCGGCTCGCCGTCGGCGCCAAAATATCCATCTTCTTCGGCCTCGGCGTCTCCCTCATCGCCGTCGGCATCGGCGGCTTCATCGGCCTCATCGCCACCTACCTCGGTGGCCTCGTGGACCTCGTCGTCCAACGCATTGTCGATGCCGTCCAGGTCGTACCCCTGCTCGTCCTCGCCATCGCCATCGTCTCCATCTCCGGCCCCGGCATCATGAAAGGCTTCTGGGTCTTAGCCATCCTCTCCATCCCACGGCCGGTCCGCGTCATCCGCGGCTCCGTCCTCTCCGTGCGCGAAGACGTCTATGTCGAGGCCGCTCGAAGCCTCGGTGCCACCAACATGCGCATCGTCTTCCGCCACGTCCTCCCCAACGTCATGGCCCCCATGATCGTCCTCGCCTCATACATCCTCGCCGTCGCCATCATCATCGAGGCGTCGCTCTCCTTCCTCGGCATCGGCGCTCAGCCGCCCACGCCGTCCTGGGGTGCCATGCTCTCCGGTAACGGCTCTGTCTACTTCAGTACCAACCCCAGGCTCGCGCTCATGCCTGGCCTCGCCATCAGCGTCGTCGTCTTCGCCACCAACATGTTCGGAGACGCCCTCCGCGATGAATTGGACCCACGCCTCCGCGGCGCATAGCCCCCACGAATCGATCTCAACGAAGCGCCGGCCTGCGAAGGTCGGCGCTTCTGCGTCTCACTCCGCCGTCCAACCTGGTTGACACCTCACCTTCCTCGTCCGTAAATCACCTCGCACGCACGGAGGACCAATGACCGAAGGCGCCCTCACCGGACTCCGCATCCTCGATGCCTCACAGGGCGTCGCCGGACCATTCGCCGCACGCCTCCTCGGAGACCTCGGCGCCCACGTCATCAAAATCGAACCCCCCGAAGGCGACTCCGCTCGCCGCATGCATCCCGCCCAAACCTCCGACCCCGATCCCACCTCCTTCTTCGCCTACCTCAACTGGAACAAGCGCGGCATCGTCACCGACCTCGCCTCCCAGGACGGCCGCACTCGCTTCGCCCAACTCGCCGCCACCGCCGATGTCCTCATCGAAAGCGGCGAGCCCGGCCAGCTCGCCACCCTCGGCCTCGGCTACGACGAACTCGCCCGGACCAACCCCGGCCTCGTCCTCGTCTCCGTCACCCCCTACGGCCAGGACGGGCCCCGCGACCGCTGGCAACACACCGAAGCCACCGATTGGGCCACCAGCGGCTACCAGTACTTCGCCGGCGACCCGCAGCGCGAGCCGCTCATGCTCCCCGGCGCCCAGGCCGAATTCCACACCGCCCAGGCCGTCGCCCTCGCCGCACTCGCCGCCCTCCACGAGCGCGATCGCAGCGGTCGAGGACAACCCATCGACATCTCCATCCAGGAAGCCTCCCTCACCACCCACGCCTGGAACGCCGTCTCCTGGACCCACGCCGGACACGTCCTCCGCCGCCTCGGCTCAGACGTCTTCCGCTGCGCCGATGGCTGGGTCTTCTGGATGCGCCGCGGACAGGAAACCAACCTCTTCGCCCTCATCGAACGCCCCGATCTCTTCGATGACCCCCGCCTCGAGGAGATGGAGATCTGGCGCGATATCGATTCCGATCTCTGGGACATCGTCCGCGCCTGGTGCGCCGAACAACCCATGCTCGAGGTCTACCGAAGAGCCCAGGAACTCCGCATCGCCGTCACCCCCGTCAACACCGTCGCCGACCTCCTCGCCTCCGAGCAGCTCGCCGAACGCGATTGGTTCGTCACCCCGCCCGACACATCCGAAGACATCCGCTACCCCGGTCCCCCCTTCGGCATGACCGACACCCCTACCACCGTCCAACGCCCCGCCCCCACCCTCGACGAACACGCCGACGAAATCCTCGCCGAACTCGCCACGTCCTCCCAACCTGCCGCGCCTCCCGCCCC
>JABIST010000076.1 GCA_018700215.1 Dehalococcoidia bacterium
ATCAACCCGCTCGACGAAGACGTCGTCGCCCGCCTCGTCGAACTCACCGGCGGCCTCGGCCCCGATGTCACCTTCGATTGCGCTGGCCTCGGCCCCACCCTTGACCAGGCTTTCGACGCCACGAGGCGTGCCGGCCAGGTCATCCTCGTCGCCGTCCCCTGGGAGCCTCTCACCATCGGCCCCGCCGACTGGATGGCCCGCGAGGTCGACTTCCGCACCAGCTTCGCAAGTCTCCCCGAGGACTGGCGCACTGCGCTCGACCTGTTCGCTTCCGGCCGCGTTTCGACCCAGCCGCTGCTCTCCGAAGCCAGCTTCATCAACCTCGACGACATCCAGGAGGCCTTCGAGGGCCTGATGAAACCCTCCTCGCAGCTCCAGGTCGTCATCAATCTCTAGCTTCGGCTAGCTCCCAACACCGTGTCCCGATGCGTCCCATCGCAGAACGGCCGGTTCGCCGAAACCCCGCACCCACACAGCATCGCCCGAGGCGTGCTCACCTTCTCGCCGTCCAGCGTCTCGATCTGCAGGTCCCCTCGCGCGATGATCGGCCCTGGCGGCCGCGCAACCATCGAGGGCGTCGCGTCCGGCAGCTCCTCGCGCCCGCCGTCCAACCGCCTGTACTGCAACGCACCCGTCGGGCACTGTTCCACCGCCGCCGCCGCCTCGTCTGCTGTCGAAGCATTCGCCTGCACCCACGGCTCTTGTGCCCGGTCGAACACCGTGGGTAACGCCTTCAGGCACCGCTCACTGTGAATACAACGCGTCTCGTCCCATCGCACCACAATGTCCGTCCCCGTGTACTGGTGGATTTCCGAGGTCATCACGATTCCTAGCTAGAAGCTGACAGATTGCTCTCTTGAATCTACGTCGTGACCGGTCCTGCCCTACACTGACCGAAGTCCACGATCTCAGTTGACGAACGTCCCATCGGTCGCCACCATGCTTGTCATACACGGACGAGGAGCACGCCCATGACTGCACCCCTCTTCGATCGGATCGCCGCCCGCTAACCAGCGGCCCTGCCATCCGCTCCAACGATCTATCTTGATCTCGCCGGGCATCGGTCGATGCCTCGCACCCGAGGGGTGACTCACCTTGTCTTCTGATCCACGTCCTGCTCGTCGCAGGGAAACAATGCTGCCTGGCGGTCGACCGCTCGACCCCCGTCGCTTCTATCTGGCCTACCGAGCTGCCGCGGGCTTCCTCAGCGCCGTCGCACTCGCCACCTACGGCCTATACGTCGTCCGCGAGGCTGGCCTCAGCCCGCTCGAACTCGTCCTGCTCGGCACCATCACCGAGGGCGCCTCATTCCTCTTCGAGGTCCCGACCGGCGTGATCGCCGATGTCTACAGCCGACGCCTATCGATCCTCTTGGCCCCGCTCACCAATGCGCTCGCCTTCATCGTCATGGCTGCCGTCCCCGGGTTCCTCTTCGTCGCCGCCGGCTCCGTGCTCTTCGCGCTCAGTTGGACCTTCCGCAGCGGCGCTCTCGAAGCATGGCTTGCCGACGAGATCGGCGAGGATCGCGCTGCCGGAAGCTACCTCCGAGGTGCCCAGTTCTCTCAGGCTGGCTATCTCCTCGGCATCCCTGTTGGCGTGTTCGCCGCCACCGTCGATCTCCAGGCCCCCATGCTCATCGGTGGCGCGGCGCATCTCCTGCTCGCCCTCGGCGTCGCCCTCGCGATGTCCGAGCGTGGCTTCGTCGGAGGGGAGACCACCGGCTGGTCCGCCGTCGGCAACACCGCCGTCGCCGGCCTCCGCGCCGTCCGAGGCCGGCCTGTCCTGATCTCCATCATCGCCATCGCTGCCATCGGCGGCACCTCAAGCGAAGCACTCGATCGACTTCATCCCCTCATCTTCCTCGACGAAGTTGGACTCCCCGGCGGCTCCGCTGCAGATGAGGCGATCTGGTTCGGTATCTTCTCCGCCGGTGGCCTCGTCGGCGGGATCGCAGTCACCGAGCTGCTAAACCGCGTGATCAATCCCGAGCGCATCCGGTCCGTGGTCTGGGCGCTCGTCGCCCTCGAGTCCGTGCTGATCGTCGCCATGGTCTTCTTCGGCAGCGCCCAGCTCTTCGTCGTCGCGCTCGTCGCCTACTGGACCACCGCCTGGGTCCGACAGGCCGCACAACCACTCACCCTCGCCTGGCTCAACCGAGGTCTGGACCCGCGCTCACGCGCTACCGTCCTCTCCCTCCAGAGCCAGGCCGACGCCCTCGGCCAGACCGCCGGCGGCCCCATGATGGGCCTCGTCGCCACCGCCGCCACCGTCCGTGTCGCCATCGTCGCTGCTGGACTGCTGCTGCTCCCGGCGCTCCCCATCTTCGCCACCCAGCTCCGCGGCTCCGAGGATCCGCCACCGCCGCCCGGCGACTGAGTCAGAGCTACCCTTGCTGTCTCGCCCTCGGACCGTCACGATCCGAAGGCGAGACCACCGAGGAGCCACCCCATGCGTATCGCAGTCATCGGCGCCGGCACCATGGGCGGCCGCTACGCCGCCCGCATCGCCAGCGGCGAATTCGGCGCCGACCTCGAACTCGCCGGCGTCGCCGACCTCGACCTCGATCGCGCCGAGGCCGTCGCCCGCCCCACCGGCGCACCCGCGTTCGATTCTGCCGAGGAGCTGCTCGAGTCCATCCGCCCGGACGCCGTCTACATCGCCACCCCGGACGCTCACCACCGCAACCCCGCCCTCGCCGCCGCCGCTGCCCGTATCCCGTTCCTCCTCGAAAAACCCCTCGCCACCACCGTCGCCGATGCGCAGGCCATCGCCGATGCCGCCCATGCCGCCCGCGTCGTCGCCGAGGTCAATTTCTCCAACCGCTGGAGCCCGCCCTTCATCGCTGCCAAACAGTCCATCGACCGCGGCGAACTCGGCGACTTCGTCACCCTCTTCGCCCGCCTCAACAACTCCATCGGCTCACCCACGGAGCGCCTCGCCTGGGCATCCAACACCACCAGCGCCTGGTTCCTGCTCTCTCACTGCCTGGATCTCGCCTACTGGCTCCACGGCCGCCGCGCCGTCTCCGTCTACGCCTCCGGCACCCGAGGCGTGCTCGAAGCCCGCGGCATCACCACCTACGACTCCATCCACGCCATCGTCCGCTACGAAGACGGCACGGACGGCAGCTACGAGTCCGTCTGGGTGCTCCCTGACGGCATGCCCGCCCCCGTCGAATTCACCTTCCGCTACGTCGGCTCCGAGGGCGCCGCCACCATCGACACCCACCAGCAGAACGTCACCATCGCCACCAACTCGCGCCTGGACTACCCCGCCACCCTCAACTGGGCCCCGCAGCGCTTCGCCGACTTCACCGCCGCTGTCCGAGGTGAGCGCGAACCCGCCGTCCCCCTCGTCGACGCCGTCGAGAACACCCGCATCCTCGTCGCCCTCCACCGCTCGCTCGAATCAGGAGCCGTTGAACCGGTCTAGCGAACGACGAACTCCGTCACCATCCCCTGCTGATAGTGCTGCGGAATGTTGCAGATCAGCAGATACCGCCCCGCCTCCAGCCGGAACGTCCCGACTCGAATCGACCCCGCCGGGAACTCCTCCACCTCACCGCGGAAATCCACGTCCCCCTCCGGCACCAGCCCGTCCACCACCGGTAGCGCCGAGGGCTCCGCGTCGTTCCTGATCACCACCAGCTCGTGCGGCTCCGCCCCCTCGTTCGTCACGACGAACTCCACCACCCCCGCATCCATCTCCGCCAGCTCCGGCGCGATCGACCACTCATCGAGCACCACCGCAATCTCCTGCGCCGTCTCACCCGACGCCATCACCACCGTCGCCGACCCCACCGGGTCCGCCTCCACCGGCGGCGTCCCCAGCCGCGTCACCGTCCCCGGCCCCTCATCCCCACCACACGCCGCGAGCACGACGCTACCGAGGATCAGCGCCCCCACCACTGCAAACTTCGAGATGTGTCCGATCATGACGACGAATCAATCACGCTTCCGAGGAGCGCGCGAGCCCCGGTCGATCACTACCCCAGCACTACCTCAACGTCTTGCCGACGCGACATGCACACCCCCGTGTCGCCCTCGCACACGAAGTACACCGCGTACCCGCGCAGCACCCCGCCGCCCGATCCTTCGATGGCAACCTCAAACGTCCGAGGTTCATCGCTCACGTCCGCCGCCGGATTCGGAATCGCGTGCAACCGCTGCTCCACCGCCCACCCCTCGGGCGCAGCGATCCACAACTGAGTCGGCCCCGCCTCATTGTTCCAGTGCGCCGACACATCCGAGTTCGGTCGCAGCACCACCGCGACCCGTAGCGCATCACCATCCGCCACTGCGCTCGACTCAAGGACTACCAACCCCTCGTCGTCGTTCGGTACCCACCCGTTCGGGTCGGGCTCGCGCTCTTCGAGGTCGGCCATCACTCGCTCCGCTCAATGCGTTCGGTAGACAACCTCGCCAGCCGACACAACCAGCCGCACCCGCTCCAGCGCCGACAGATCCTCCGTCGGATCGCCCTCCACCACCAGCAGATCCGCCCGCTGCCCCGCCGCGATCGTCCCCCGGTCATCGAGGTCCAACAGCCGCGCCGAGGTGCTCGTCGCCAGCTTCAGCGTCGCCACCGGACCGAGGCCTGCCAGCTCATCGATCACCTGCAACGCCTGCGCCAGATTCTCGTGCGGCGTGTTCGGGATGCCGCAGTCTGTGCTCATCAGCACGTCGCAGCCCGCCGCGAACAGCGCCTTCGTCAGCTCCGCGCGCAGATCCCACCGAGGCTCGCCGCGATAGTTCGCCAGCGCCCCCACGATCGTTGGCGACACCCGAATCCCTTTCCGCGCGATATCGAGGATCACCGAGTCGTCCTTCACAGAACCAGCCGGCGTCTGGAACGAGCAGTGCTCAATCATGTCCACCGGCGCTTCGACCGCCACCTTGATCCCCTCGACGCCGTGCGCGTGCGCAGTCACCTTCATCTCCAGCCGGTGCGCCTCGGCCACAATCGCGCGCAGCTCCTCTACCGAGAATTGCGCCGCGAACACGTTCGTCCCCGGCGTCATATTCCCGCCGGACGCCATCCCCTTGATCCAGTCGGCCCCCGCCTTCTTCCGCTGGCGCACCGCCACCTTCACACCCTCGATGCCGTCCGCCTCACCGCCCATGAACCAGCAGTGACCGCCCGTCGGCGTGATCGGCGCGCCTGCCAC
>JABIST010000023.1 GCA_018700215.1 Dehalococcoidia bacterium
CCCGGCCCCGCTTCTCCTGGTAGGGCAGAGTTCGAGCAGAAGAGCCAGTCCCTCGTACGTCTCCGCAGGGACGCATGACACATCGCACGCCAGCGAGCGCCACTGCCTGAGGTGGTGTGCCTAAGCCGTCGCTGCAGCTGGCTGCATCCCAACCACCTCGGCCAGTAACTCATACGAGCGAACCCGCTCGGCGTGCGAATGAACCGCCGTGGTGATGATCAGCTCGTCGGCGCCAGTTCGCTCGATTAACTCCTTCAGCCCGTCTCTCACTGTCTCCGGCCCACCGACTACCTGGGAGCCCACTCGCCCATCGATCAACGCCTGCTCCTGTGGCGAGTACTCGTAAGCCGCAGCCTCTTCCGGCGTCGGGAACCGCCCCGGCCGCCCGGTGCGCAGGCGCACGAATGACAGCGAACCAGAGCCCGCGAGCCACTGCGCCTGCTCGTCGCTCTCCGCACACAACACCGATACCCCGAGCATCAGATACGGCTCGTCGATCGCCCCGCCCGGACGGAACGATTCGCGGTAGGTCTGGGTCGCCACCATCGTGCTCGCCGACGCGAAGTGATGTGCGAACGAGTACGGCAGCCCCAGCATCCCCGCCGCCTGCGCTCCATAGTTCGATGAGCCCAGCATCCATAGCGCCGGAGGATTCCCCAGACCGGGCGTCGCCGTGATCTCGCGGAACGGGTGCTCGGCTGGCCACTTGCCCTCGAAGTACCCCGACAGCTCCATGATCTGATCCGGGAAGTCATCTGCAGTCCCGCCGCCACGACGCAGCGCCAGCGCCGTGAGCTGGTCCGTGCCAGGCGCTCGACCAATGCCAAGGTCGACCCGCTTCGGATGCAACGCCTCAAGCATGCCGAACTGCTCCGCCACAACCAGCGCCGAGTGGTTCGGCAGCATCACCCCGCCCGAGCCGACCCGGATCGTGGAAGTGACCGACGCGATGTGGGCTAGCAGCACCGCCGGCGCCGAAGACGCAATCCCCGGCATGTTGTGATGCTCCGCCACCCAGTAGCGATTGAATCCCAGCCGCTCCACGCGCGGAGCTAGATCCAGCGAGTTCCGCAACGCGTCCCCCGGCGTAGACCCTTCCGACACCGGAGCAACATCGAGGACCGACAGCGGGATACCAAGCTCTGTATTCATCTCGTACCTCCTCGGAGCGCTACAGCGCGTCCACGATTGCCGCCCCGAGATCCGATGTGGTGGCGGTGCCGCCGATGTCTGGCGTACGCGGCGCGCCACTACTCGGGTCGAGCACCATCTCGATCGCGCTGACGATCGCATCGTGCGCTGCTCGGTGACCCAGGAAGTCCAGCATCATCGCACCACACCAGATCTGACCGATCGGATTCGCGATCTGTTGCCCCGCGATGTCCGGCGCGGAGCCGTGCACCGGCTCGAACAACGAGGGGAACGTCAACGTCGGGTTGAGGTTCGCGCTCGGGGCAATGCCAATCGTGCCAGTGCATGCCGGGCCGAGGTCGCTCAGGATGTCGCCGAACAAGTTGCTGGCAACCACCACGTCGAAGAATTCAGGTCGCTGAACGAAGTGCGCCGTCAGGATATCGATGTGGAACTTGTCCACGGCGACGTCCGGGTAATTCGTTGCCATCTCGACGACGCGTTCGTCCCAGTACGGCATCGTGATCGCGATGCCATTGGACTTCGTCGCGCTCGTCAGATGCTGCTTTGGTCGCGACTGAGCGAGTTCGAACGCGTACTTCAGCACGCGATCGACGCCGATGCGGGACATCACCGTCTCCTGCATCACCATCTCGCGCTCGGTGCCCTGGAAGATCCGCCCGCCGATGCTGGAGTACTCGCCCTCGGTGTTTTCGCGAACGATGTACATGTCGATCTCGCCGGGTTCGCGTGCGGTGCCATCGCGCCGAACGACCGGCGCGATGATGCCTGGCATCAGCCGTGCCGGTCGCAGGTTGATGTACTGATCGAACTCACGACGGAACTGCAGTAGCGAACCCCACAGCGAGACATGGTCCGGGATCTTCTCAGGCCAGCCCACGGCGCCAAAGAAAATCGCGTCATGGCCGCCAATCTGCTCTTTCCAGTCGTCCGGGAGCATCTGTTGGTGCTGCTCGTAATAGTCCCACGAGGCGAAATCGAAATAGTCGAACTGCAGATCGATCTCGAACTTGCTCGCCACCGTCTCCAGCACGCGGATGCCCTGGGGCACCACTTCCTGGCCGATGCCATCCCCAGCGATTACCGCGATTCGTTTCTGGCTCATGGTCATCTGCTCCTTCGCCGCTGCCGTCAGCACGCGGCAACCCGGCATCACCCACAACTGTCAGTCGCCGCGTGGAACGTGCCACCCTCGAACTGCACGGCATAATCCGCCTGGGAGAGCGTAGCCGCCCACACCCACACGATCCTGCAATCGGTTCGCGGCGCAGTTCCCCTCGCGCCACTAAACTCCCAACAATCGAGGAGCCCCCACATGACCACACCACCTACGCCCACCAACCACCAGCTCCGACTCCGCGCCCGCCCTACCGCGCTTCCAGGCCCCGAACACTTCGATACCACCGAGGAGCCCGCACGCCCTCCCGAGGACGGCGAAGCCCTGCTCGAGACCGTCTACGTCTCGATCGACCCTGCCATGCGCGTCTGGATGAACGAGGACCCCGGCTACGTCCCCCCGATCGAGATCGGCGAAATTATGCGTGCCGGCGGCCTCTGCCGCGTCCTCGACAGCCGCATCGAGGGCATCGCGCCCGGCGACCTCGTCGCCACCCGCCCCGGCTGGCAGAGCCACCCCACGCTCCCCGCCGACGCCCTCCAGAAGATCGACCCCGCGCTCGGCACCGTCGAGGACTGGGTCGGCCCGCTCGGTACCACCGGCCTCACCGCCTGGTTCGGCATCCGCGATGTCGGTGCCATCAAGTCCGGCGAGACCGTCCTCGTCTCCGCCGCCAGCGGCGCCGTCGGCCAGATGGTCGGCCAGATCGCCAAACTCGAAGGCTGCCGCGTCATCGGCACCGCTGGCACCTCCGAGAAGTGCCGCATCCTCGTCGACGAACTCGGTTTCGATGCCGCGATCAACTACCGCGAAGCCGCCGACCTCGAGTCCGCCATCGCCGAGCACGCTCCGGAGGGCATCGACGTCTTCTTCGACAACGTCGGCGGCCCGCTGCTCGATGCCGCGCTCGCCAGCCTCCGCATGCACGGCCGCGCCGTCATCTGCGGTCGCATCTCTCAGACCGCCGCCACTGAGCTCTACGGCGTCCAGAACCTCGGCCTGCTCATCGGCAAGCGCGCCCGAGTCGAAGGCTTCATCGTCTCCGACTTCGCCGACCAATTTCCCGAGGCCCGCGCCACCCTCTCCCGCCACCTCCGCGAGGGCGCCATCAAACAGCACCTCCACGTCGTCGAAGGCCTCGACCAGGCCCCGTCGGCGCTCGCGATGCTCTTCGAAGGTGGCAACACCGGAAAGCTGGTCGTTCGCGTCTCGTCGTAGTCACCCACCCGCTCACCGCATGCAGCCGTCCGAGGCAACCCAGAACAGCGCCAGCTCCTCAACAGCGTCCTCGGCCACCACCGGCTGGCCTCCCTGAACCCGTCGCACCGTCAGCTCGAAGCGTGCCATCGTCTCGGCGCGTAATTCGCGATTGCCGGGGTCCGCCTCCAGCAACCTGTCGACGAACACGGATAGCGCGTAGAAGGCCATCGAGGCGCTCTGATAGTCGTCGTACTGCCCGCATCGAGGGGCGACGCTCACAACCCCTGGGCTGATCGTTGGAGTCGACATCGGCGTTGCCGGTGCGCTCGTTCTTGCGGGAGTCGGAGTCGGTGTCGTCGTCAGTCGGGCGGCGCCGCAGCCGCTGACGGTCAGCAGCACAAGCGCGAAACAGACCTGCAGACCACGACCGTGAGTGCCATCCACGATCACGCACTCCTGTCATCGAGGTCACTGCGGTCAAACAGCACGATCGTGATTGACTTTCGTCATGCTCCCGCGTAAAACCTGCGGGACGTTGGTCTATACGCTACGTGATAACACGAACGCGATGGAATCGACCTGGAATCGTCGCTCGAGACCTCCACGAGCGCGGCAGCGAAGGAGCGCAATGTGACCGAGAGCAACTACTGGACCCGGAAGCAAGGCACGCGCCTGTCTCGACGCGGAATGCTTCGCGGCGCAGCACTCGGTGGAGCCGGCCTCGCCGGAGCCGCGCTCATTGGCTGCGGTGGCGACGATGCCCCCGCCAGCGACGGCGGCAGCAGTAGTGGCGGCGGTGGTGGCGGCGGATCCGCATCCACCGATGGTTCGCCCCCGCTCACAGCAGCAGAGTTCGCCGAGACCTCGCTTGAGGATCTGCGCACCATCTACGCCCCGACGAGCCTCTCGACGCTCCCGGGCCAGCTCGACGCACTGGAGAACGGCCCCGCCTTCGGCGGTACCTACCGCTACAGCGGCAACGCACCCACCTCCAACTGGGACATCCTCAGTCCCAGTGCCTTCGCACTCACCGTCCAGCCCATGCACAGCCAGCTCCTCACCTTCAAGTGGAAGGGCGACCTCGATCCATCACTCTTCGGCAAGATCGAAGTCGAGCCAGACCTTCCGAAGAGCTGGGAGGTCTCCGAGGATGGACTGACCCACACCTTCCAACTCCCGGACGAGCCCGTTTACTGGCACGATGTCGCGCCGGTCAACGGCCGCGAGTTCACCTCCGATGACCTCGCCTTCGGGATCGAGGCGCTCCGCCAGGCGCCCGTCCAGAGCGGCACCTACCGCGACGTCGTCAAGGTCGAAGCGACCGATGACAAGACCGTCGTCATCAGCTTCGGCAGCCCCGCCGCCTACTTCGCGCGCGAGTCCTGCATCCCCATCCAATGGCTCGTCGCGCCGGAGCATGTCGAAGCTGGCCTCGGCGACGCCCCCATCGGCACCGGTCCCTTCCAGCTCGACAAGTCGGAAGCCGATATCGGCATCAGCTACGACCGCAACCCGCGCTACTGGAAGGAAGATCCGCTCTACGGGACCGGCAAGAAGTTGCCCTACCTGGACCGCATGGAGCGCACCTACCACCCGGACCGCGCCACCTACCAGGCCGCATGGGCATCCGGTCAGACCGACTACGGTTCCAACCCCAACATGTCCCGCCGCGAGATCGTCAGCCTCATGGAACTCCGCCCGGATTCCGTGATGCACATGAACTCCCCGCCACCAAGCTGGCACCCATTCATCGCCATCAACAACAACACCGCGCCCTTCAACGACGCGCGTGTCCGCCGAGGGCTCTCCATGGCGATCGACCGCCAGGGCATGATCGATGGCCTCGTCGGTGGCCTCGCCTCCCCCGGCTACTACCAGGACTGGAACTTCTTTGATCGACCAGGGAACCCCTGGCCCTGGACGCTCGACGAACTCGGCCCCTACATGAAGTACGACCCGGCCGAGGCGAAGAAGATGCTCTCCGCCGCCGGCTTCGATGAAGGCCTCGGTCGCACCGTTGAGCTCGGCTGGGGTACCAACACTGATGGCCTGAACAACTCGATCTACGAGGCGATGTCGGACGGGCTACGCACGGACCTCGGCATCGATATCAACCGAGTGCTCGCAGTCGATGGGGCCGCCTACAACGCCAAGCTCTACGGCAGCCAGTACCAGGACCTGCACGTCGCCACCCCGCGGCCAGCCTGGGATCCGCACGGCTTCTCCTTCGGTCGCATGCACTCGGAGTCCGGGGGCAACTACTACAACATCAACGACCCGATCCTCGATGAGCTGACCGAGAAGCAGCAGGTCACGCTCGACGTCGATGAGCGTCGCGACGTGGTCCGCCAGATCATGGAGCGCGACCTCGATCAGATGTACACGCTGTGGGGGATCATGGTTTACAAGTTCATGATCCGCGATCCCAAGGTCTTCAACCTCGGCGACCACTACCTCGCCTGGATGACCCCCGGCTGGGGCGAACGCAAGCTCGAGTACGCCTGGAAACAGGCCTAGCCAGACCAGTGCTGGGGGAGCGCCTCACCGCCTGAACGCGGTGGGGCGCTTCTCGCGTATCAACGACAGGTTCCGCAATATGTGGCAATACGTCGCCAGACGGCTCATCGGTTCGCTGGTCGTCCTGTTCCTCGTGTCTGTGTTCGTCTTCATCACTATTCGCGCGCTTCCCGGCGATACCCTGCTCGTCAAACTTGGCGAATCGGGACAGCTCACTGCGGAGCAAGAAGCCGTCGCCCGTGCGGAACTCGGCCTGGATGACCCCGTCCCCATTGCCTATGCCAAATGGGCTGGTGGCTTCCTCACCTTCGATCTCGGCAACTCGCTCATCTTGGAAAACACCAGCGTGCTCACCCGCATGAAGGGCGCGCTGATCCCCACGCTGGAAATCGGAATCCTCAGCGCCCTCGTTGGGCTTCCCTTCGCCATCGGACTGGGGTCTCTCTCAGCCATGCGCCAGGACACCTGGTTGGACTACCCGCTCCGGATGGTCGCCGTCGCCGGCATCTCCGTCCCCAGCTTCGTCCTCGCCACCGCGATTCTCGTCTTCCTCTCGCGACAGTGGAACTACGCTCCGCCCTTCGGCTGGGTGAACTTCTGGGAAGACCCGCTGACGAACCTCGAGCAGGTCTATATCCCCGTCCTGATCCTCGGGTTCGGTTTCTCCGCCACCACCATGCGCATCACCCGCTCCGCGGTCCTGGAGGTCATGCGTCAGGACTTCGTCCGCACCGCCCGCTCCAAGGGCCTGCAACCTCGTGCCGTCTTCACCTCGCACATCATGCGCAACGCGCTCGTCTCCGTGACCACGCTGGTCGGCGTCCAGATCGTCTTCCTCTTCTCCGGTTCGCTCATTCTGGAAATCATCTTCGCCATCCCTGGCCTCGGACGGCTCACCCTCACCGCCATTC
>JABIST010000362.1 GCA_018700215.1 Dehalococcoidia bacterium
CCAGAGCAGGACGACGACGATGGAGCTGACCATCAGCAGGTTGGTGAAGATGGTGATGACGCCGACGGTGATCGCCTGATCGATGGTGGCGATGTCGTTGGTCACGCGCGTGACGAGGCGGCCGACCGGGTTGCGGTCGAAGTAGGAGATGGACATGCGCTGGAGGTGGGTGAAGAGCTGGAGGCGCATGTCCATGACGACGCGCTGTCCGACGAAGGCCATGAGCGCGTCCTGCGCGTAGCGGAAGACGAAGCCGACGAGCAGGTGCGCGAAGAAGAGCATCAGCAGGAAATCGAGCTGGTCCGTTTGGCCGACGAGGATCTGCTCGTCGATGGCATAGCGGACGATCAGCGGACCGACGAGCGTCATGAGCGAGCCGATGACCATCAGCACCGAGGTGACGACGATCAGCTTGCGATAGGGGCGGAGGTAGGTGAGGAGACGGCCGGCGATCTGCCGGTCGTAGACATTGCCGATGGCGGCTTCGTCCTCCTGGAAAAAGTCGTTCATTCGCGGACTCCAAGTTCTGGGGCGATGTCTTGCGGGTCGATACCGGCCTCCTCGGCCAGCTCGACGCGCTGCTGATGGCGGTAGACGCGGGCGTAGACGCCGTTGAGCGCGAGCAGCTCGCTGTGCGTGCCGTCCTCGACGATGCTGCCGCCATCGAGGACGAGGACGCGGTCGGCGGAGGCGAGCGCGGAGGTGCGGTGGGCGATCATGATCGTCGTGCGGTTCCGCATGTAGCCGCGCAGGCCCTCGAGAATCTCTTCCTCGGTGTGGGTATCGACGTGGGAGAGGGCATCGTCGAGCACGAGAATGGGAAGGTCCGCAACGAGGGCGCGGGCGAGCGTGGCGCGCTGGCGCTGGCCGCCGGAGAGGGAGATGCCCCGTTCGCCGATGACCGTATCGAGGCCGGCGGCGAGCTGCTCGAGGTCGTTGGAGAGTTTGGAGATCTCGACGGCGAGGGCGATTTCGTCGTCAGAGGCATCGACGCGGCCGAAGGCGACGTTCTCGCGGAGCGACTCGGAGAAGAGCATCGCCTCCTGGGGGACGAAGCCGATGGCGGCGCGCAGCTCGGCGAGCGGCCATTCACGCACGTCGATGCCATCGACGAGCACGGCGCCTTCCTGTGGGTCGAGGAGGCGGGCGAGGGCATCGATCAGCGTGGTCTTGCCGCTGCCGGTCTCGCCGACGAGGGCGACGGTGGAGCCCGCCTCGATGTGGAGGTTGAGGTGGTCGATGACCGGTGGGACGTCCGGCGAGTGGCGGATGGTGACATCGCGGAACTCGATGTCGCCGCGGATGGTGCTGGGCGCGCGGGGGTCCACGGGGTCATCGATGGCGGGCAGCTCCTCAAGGATGGCGGAGATGCGGCCCATGGAGGCGGAGCCCTGCTGCCAGCTAGCGACGATCCAGCCGAGCCCGGCGAGCTGGCTGGTGAGCAGCGCGAGAATGACGTTGAACTGGACGAACTGGCCGATGGTGATATTGCCGTCGATCACATCGTGGCCGCCGTACCAGAGCACGAGGGCGGTGCCGATGCCGGTGGCGAAGATCATGACCGGGAAGAAGCCGGCGGCGTAGTAGGCGAAGCCCATGGAGCGCCGCATCATCTCGTTGTTTTCGCCGGAGAAGGTTCGAACCTCGGCCTGCTCCTGAGCGTAGGCCTTGATGGAGCGGATGCCGCTGATGTTCTCCTGGACGCGGTTGGTGAGCACGCCGAACTGCTCCTGCACCTCCATGAACCGTCGCTCCATGCCGGTCTCGAGGAAGATGATCAGGCCGGAGATGAACGGCAGGTAGGCGATGGCAATCAGCGTCAGCCTGACATCGATGGTCAGCAGCAAGGCGATTCCGGCGGTGGTCATGACCAGCGTGCGCCAGAGCTCGTTGAAGGTGGGGCCGAGGAAGTCGCGGACCCACTGCAGATCATTCGTCGCGCGGGCCATCAGGTCGCCAGTGCGTGAGCGGAGGAAGAAGCCGCGGTCCAGGCGCATGAACTGCCAGAGCAGGTCGCCGCGCATCTGGTATTCGATCTGACGTGCGGAGCTGGAGACGTACCAGCGGCCGACGAAGCGGATGCCGCTCTCGACGACGGCGAGGCCGATGAGAATGGCGCCGAAGCGGAGCAGGGCGCGCTCGGTGGTGCCCTGGTCGAGTGCATCGATCGCGTCGCGGATGATGATTGGGGGAAGCAGCGAGACGAAGGCGGCGACGGTGAGCAGCGCCAGTCCGAAGACGTAGCGACCCCAATACCGGCGCAGGTAGCGCCAGAGATGGTTTTGCTTGATGCGCTGCCAGCGGGTGCGCTCGCTGGACGTAGGGACAGCAATCGACTGGGCCATGTTCGGCCACATCCTCGATGTTTGGGCAGACCTCGAACCGACGCGATGCGTTGGCGTAGTGGCCTACGGCGTGGGTCCGACGCGCACAGATCTGGCGCGATGGACCTTGAGTTCCGGGACAGGGAAGAGGTGCGTCCCGGGGGCGGACCCCGGGCGGCTCGCCGGCTCTAGGAAGTGAGCGGCGAGGTCACGCGCGGGGGCAGCATCGTGTTAATTGTCAGCATGTGAGCCTCCTCGTGCGCGTGTAGACGATGTTTGTAATAGGAACGCAGACCCCGACTGTTGTCAAACCAGAGCCGACCTTCGACGAAGGCTACTCGAGGTGAGCGCGCTTCGAGGTGGCTCGTGCGCGCTTGCTCTGATCGAGGATCACCTTGCGCGGTCGGATGGACAGCGGGGTGACCTCGAGGCACTCGTCCTCGCGGAGGAGTTCGAGGGCGAGTTCGAGCGAGAGCGTGCGCGGGGGGACGAGCTTCTCTGTCTGGTCGGAGGCGGCCGCTCGCATGTTGGTGAGCTTCTTCTCCTTGGTCGGGTTGACGTCCATGTCACCGGCACGGGAGTTCTCGCCGACGATCATGCCCTCGTAGACCTCGACGCCAGCGCCGATGAAGAGGACGCCGCGCTCCTGGAGGCTCATGAGCGCGAAGGCTCTGGTATCGCCTCGGCGGTCGGCGACGAGGCTGCCGGTGGGGCGGCTCTTCAGTTCGCCGTGCCATGGCTCGTAGCCGTGGAAGACGTGGTGGGCGAGGCCGGTGCCGCGGGTCTCTGTGAGGAACTCCGTGTGGAAGCCGATCAAGCCGCGTGAGGGAACGATGTAGTCGACACGGATGCGGCCGGTGCCGTGGTTCACGGTCTGCTGCATCTTGCCTTTGCGGAGCGCAAGGAGCTGGGTGACGACGCCGAGGTAGTCCTCCGGGACGTCGACCGTGAGCGCCTCAACGGGCTCGTGGATCTTGCCGTCGACCTCGCGGGTGACGACCTGGGGGCGTCCGACGGTCAGCTCGAAGCCTTCGCGGCGGAGGGTTTCGACGAGGATGGCGAGCTGGAGTTCACCGCGGCCCTGGACGAGCCAGGCGTCGGGGCGCTCGGAGTCGTCGACGCGGAGCGAGACGTTACCGATCAGCTCGGAATCGAGGCGGTTCTTGAGCATGCGACCGGTGAGGAGGTTGCCCTCGCGGCCCGAGAGTGGGGAGGTATTGATGCCGAGCAGCATCGAGAGACTGGGCTCATCGACGGTGATGACGGGCAACGGGCGCGGGTCGTCAATGTCGGCGAGGGTGTCGCCGATGGTGATCTCCGCGATGCCGGCGATAGCGACGATTTCGCCGGGGCCGGCCTCGTCAGCTTCGACACGTTCGAGCGCTTCGGTGACGTAGAGCTGGCTGAGGGTGGCGCGCTCGATGGTGCCATCGTGGCGGCACCAGGCGACCTGCTGGCCGCGACGGATGGTGCCGTTGACCACGCGGCAGAGCGCGAGGCGACCGAGGTACGGGGAGGCATCGAGGTTAGTGACGAGGGCCTGGAGCGGGTGGTCTGGCAGGTGCGTTGGCGGGGGGACGTGCGTGAGCAGCAGGTCTCTGAGGGGACCGAGGTCCGTGCCGGGCACTTCTGGATCGAGCGAGGCCTGACCGGCTTTGGCGTTGCAGTAGACGATGGGGAAGTCGATCTGGGCCTCGTTGGCATCGAGGTCGAGGAACAGTTCGTAGACCTCGTCGACGACTTCGGAGATGCGGGCGTCGGCGCGGTCGACCTTGTTGATGACGAGGATGACGGGGAGCTGGCGTTCGAGGGCTTTGCGGAGGACGAAGCGGGTCTGCGGGAGGGGACCCTCGGAAGCGTCTACGAGGAGGAGGACGCCATCGACCATGGTGAGGCCGCGCTCGACCTCGCCACCGAAGTCGGCGTGGCCGGGGGTGTCGATGATGTTGATCTTCACATCGCCGAGGCGGACCGCCGTGTTCTTGGCGAGGATGGTGATGCCTTTTTCGCGCTCAAGATCGTTCGAGTCCATGACTCGGTCGACGACTTCGGCGCGGGCGTCTAGCTGGCCGGACTGCTGGAGCAGGGCGTCAACGAGGGTGGTCTTGCCATGGTCGACGTGGGCGATGATGGCGACGTTACGCAGGTCGTTGCGGACCGCGAACGCGCCGTCGGGCGCGAGCGTGGTCGCTGAAGAGGATGCTTCGATGAGAGGGCTCCGAGTCGGGATCTGGGGAGTGGAGGGCGGTGTGCCCTGTAACTAGTTGAACACGGGAATGGGGCGGTCGGAAGCGGGGAGCGCCCTCGGGTGCTGTGGGTGTGGGTGCGGGGGTGGCATGTGGAAACATGTTGAGGCGGGCTGTGCGCGAACTGGAGGCCCGAGTGGCGGTGTTTTCGGTGTGGCAGAGGTTGTGATCGGTTGTGATCTGGTTGAGGCGTGGTTGTGGCGAATTGGCAAGATTTTTACAGATTTAGGTGGGTACTGGGGATCCAGGTTCGGTCTGTTCTGGTCTCGATCGTGGGCTTCGAAGGTCACTCGGGGCGGGGGCGTACGCCTCTCGCGAAGGTGGAGCGGTGGGGTTCGAATCAGGGGTGGGTGGAGTGTTCGGCAGGTAGACGGGAGAGAGCGATGGTTGGAACGACGAGTAGGGGCAGTGTGCTGAGGGAGTCGATGAGCGGCCCTGGCATGGACGATACGAATTACGATCTGGTGCACGCGCTGGGGGTGCGTGCGGCGGCTGCTTGGCACGAGCAGAGCTACGAAGGCGAGTCGGCGTGTGCTGACTGCGTGGAGGTGTTCGAGCGGCTGCGGGAGCTGGACCAGGAGGCGACGGGGTTGCTGACGGCGGAGCTGGAGCGGCACGTGCGGCAGAACAAGTTCCCGATTGATCTGACCGACTGAGTCGGAGGCGACCTGACGGATTGAGTCGCGGCGGATGGACGGAGGCGACCGATGTCTGGAGACGATGGCACGGGGGTAGCTGAGCGACGGCGGGTGCTGATTCTGGGCGCGGCGGGGCGCGACTTTCACAACTTCAATGTGGTGTATCGCGACGATGCGCGGAGCGAGGTGGTGGGGTTCACGGCGACGCAGATCTCGACGATTGCGGGGCGTCGGTATCCGGCGGCGCTCTCGGGGGCGTTGTACCCGGAGGGGTTGCCGATCGTTGGGGAAGAAGAGCTGGAGGCGCTGGTCGCGCGCGAGCGGGTGGATGAGGTGGTGTTCGCCTACAGCGATGTATCGCATGAGCAGGTGATGCACGTGGCGTCTCGGGCGCTGGCGGCGGGGGCGGACTTCCGGGTGCTGGAGCCGGAGCGGACGATGGTGCGCGCGGAACTTCCGGTGATCGCGGTCTGTGCGGTGCGCACCGGCTCGGGGAAGTCGCAGATATCGCGCTGGCTGGGTTCGCGGCTGCGAGCCGCAGGACTGCGGGTGGCGGTGCTGCGGCATCCGATGCCGTACGGGGACCTGGAGCGGCAGCGGGTGCAGCGGTTCTCGGCGGTGGAGGATCTGGACGAGGCGGATTGCACGATTGAGGAGCGTGAGGAGTACGAGCCGCACATTGTGGCGGGG
>JABIST010000239.1 GCA_018700215.1 Dehalococcoidia bacterium
AGCCGGTCCACCGCCCGCTCAGCCTCCATCACGTTGTGCGTTACCAGCAGCACCGCCGACCCAGCGTCCGAAAGCGCTCGAATCTCCTGCCACAGCAACCGTCGCCGCAGCGGATCAACGTCGTTCGTCGGCTCGTCCAGGATCACCAGCGGCCGAGGTGTGACCGTCGCCATCATGAAGCCCACCAGCCGCTGCACGCCGCCAGACAGCTTCGCCCCCATCTGCTTCGCCCATTCGCCCACGTCCAGCATCGCGAACAGCTCCGCCGACCGCGCTCGCACATCCGAGGCCGACCCGCCATGCACCCGCCCCGCCAGCTCCACCGCCTCCCCCGCCCGCAGCGACTCGATCGGTAGCTTCCCCTGCGGCAAGTACGCGCAGAGCTGTCGCGCCGCACTCGGACGTTCGACCAGGTCAATGTCGCCGAGCCGGATCGCCCCGCCGGTCGGCTTCAGCATCCCCATCACCTGGTTCACCAGCGTCGTCTTGCCTGCCCCATTCGGCCCCAGCAGCCCAAAGACCTCGCCCGGTTCCACCCGAATCGAAATGTCGTCGTTCGCCCGCGTCCCCGACGAATACGTCTTTTCGAGGTGTTGGACCTCTAACGCCGCGTGCCAGCGGGCTGACGGGGCCTGATCGGAGGGTGAAGTGCTCATCTGAAGCGTCATACGATAGACCTCATCACGCAGTCATTGAGAGGTCACTATGATGTCAAATAGATGTCGCTGTCAAGCAAGCTTCGACGAACCAGCAAATCAGCCGATTCCGTGAACATCGCGAGCCGACCGCGTATCGTGCGCCAGTGCCTGAGGAGATCGATGTGACCCAGCTCAGCGCCCAGTTCCAGTTCGGTGCCCTCCGCATCGCCGCCCTCTCAGACGGCGTCGGCGGCCAGCACCCCAACGACTGGTTCCCCGGCGTCCCCGCCGCCGACTGGATGCCCGTGGTCGCGGCCACCGATGCCACAGCCCTGCTCCCCGTCAACTTCGGCTCATTCCTCATCCGAGGTGGCGGCCGCACCGTCCTCATCGACACCGGCAACGGCAACCGCCTCCACGGCCAACACACGGGTGCCGCCGGCCTGCTCGATCGCATCGCCGCCCTCGGCGTCCAACCCTCCGAGGTCGACACCGTCCTCCTCACCCACTTCCACGGCGACCACGTCGGCTGGAACGTCGAAAACGACGGCGGTCCGATCACCTTCTCGAACGCCACCTACTACCTCAGCGAGGTCGACGCCGCCTACCTTGCCAACCCGGCGACGCCTGCCACCCCCGGCAACGACTTCTCGCGCTCGCGCATCAACCCGCTGCTCGAAGCCGGTCGCCTCGAAACCTTCGATGGCGAGTTCGCACCGCTCGAGGGCATGACAATGGTGCCCACGCCCGGACACACCCCCGGCCACTGCTCAGTGCTGATCGAATCCCAGGGCGAGCGCCTCTTCGTCGTCGGAGACGCAGCACCCAGCGTCGCCCACCTCGAACATCCCGAGTGGTCACCCGTCTTCGACCTCGACGTCCCACGCGCTTCCGAGTCCCGCCGCGCCCTCGCCGACCGCGCCATCCGCGATCAGGCGCTGCTCACCGGCGGCCACTTCCCCATCCTCACCGTCGGCCGCCTCCACGAGGCCTCACCCGGCTACCGCTGGGAGCCTGTCGAGGTTGAGCAAATCTCCGAGGACTAGCGCGCTAACTCTGGTCCCGCAGCACCCCTCGGCCCGGTCGCGCGCCAGTGTGCGTACCGTCGCGCACCACCACCGTCCCGTTCACAACCACCCACGGCATCCCCACCGGCGTCCGACGCGAATCCTCGTACGTCGCCCCGTCGATCACCGTCGCCGGGTCGAACACCACGAGGTCGGCAATCGCCCCTTCGCGGATCGTCCCCCGGTCCGGCAGGTGGAATTTCGCCGCCGCCATCCCCGTCATCTTGTGCAGCGCTGTCTCCAGCGGCAGTAAGCCCTCGTCGCGCGAGTAGCGTCCGAGGACACGCGGGAACGTGCCGTAGTGCCTCGGATGCGGCTTCGAGCCGTACCCAAGGCCGTCCGAGCCGATCATCGTGCTCGGGTGCTGCAGCACCATCCGCACATCGTCCTCGTTGATCCCGAAGCTCACCGCGAACACCCCATCCCCCGCCTGCTCGATCACCCGCTCCACCGCCTGGTCCACCGGCAGATCCCACTCCGAGGCGAGGTCCGCCATCGAGCGCCCCTCCCACTCCGCGTGGCCTGGCACCGCCGCCAGCAGCACCCGCTCGCCCGCGTCGTCGTCCCGAGCAAACTGGCCGTTCTGCGCCATCGCCGCCAGCCGCGTGCTGCTCGCCGTGTACGGGTACTGGTCCGCCGTCACATCCAGCCCCTCTGCCTGCGCCCGCTCGATCTGCGCGAGGGATTGCGTCACCTTCCCCCACCACTCCTGCCCCGATGCCTTGTGGTGCGAGATCTGCACCCGCACCCCCGCCCGCCGACCAATCTCCATCGCCTCCGCGTGCGCCTCCAGCAACGTCTCGCCCTCGCCACGAACATGCGAGGCGTACAGCCCGTCGAACTCCACCAGCTCGCTGGCCACCGAGGCGATTTCATCGAGGCTCGCGTAGCGGTCCGGCTCGTAGATCAGCCCCGTCGACATCCCGACGCAGCCCGACTCCATCGCCTCCCGCATCCACGCCCGCATCTGCGCCAGCTCAGCCACCGAGGCTGGTCGTTCCTCCGTCGCGCTCCCAATCGCCCCCGCCCGCAGCGGCCCAAACCCCGCCAGCATCGCCACATTCACCGAAGGCGGGCGCTCCGCCAGCACCTTGAAGTAGTCGCCGTAAGAGTTCCACTCCGGGACCGGGCTGTTGTCCGGTGGCGTCCGCGCCGCGCTCTGCGGGTGCACACCCCAGCCGCAGTTCCCGTTCACCACCGTGGTGACGCCCTGCATCACCTTGCCTTCCATATCCGGCTCGCTGAACACCAGCCAGTCGTCGTGCGCGTGCACATCGATGAACCCCGGCGCCACGGCCAGCCCGCTCGCGTCGACTACCTCGCCGCCGGCGTCCTCGCCGATCGCCCCCACCCGCACGACCCGGTCGCCCGAGATCCCGAGGTCGGCGTCGACGCTCGGCGCCCCACTCCCGTCGAAGACGCTGCCACCTCGGATGATCAGGTCGTACTGCTCGGGCATCGCTAGTCTCCGTCCGCCTGTGCGAGTACCTGTTCCTGGTGCTCGCGGTCAGCCCGCTTCCCTCGGTACACGCTCATGTCGATCGCGCGCCACACCTCCGGCTCCAGCCGGAACAGCATCCGCGGCTCCGTCTGCATGTTCGCGAAGAACTTCTCCACCGCCTCGTCGTTCGCCGGATCACGACGCCCCACGTACTTCTCCGCCAGCAGCCGTGAGATCGGCCAGATGTCGAAGTCCGGCAGCAGATGCGCCTCTGCCGTTCCGTCGATCCCCACGTGCCCCGCCATCGGTGCACCCGCCTCGATGCAGAGCGACACCCGAGGGTCCTTCAGCATCTGCTTGCACCAGACCCGGCTCGTCGTCCCGGTGATCCAGATCGCGTCCTCGTGCCACAGCCACCAGATCGGCACCGTGTACGGCCGCCCGTCCTGCCGCAGCGTCGCAATCACCCCGACGAACGGCTCCTCCAAGAAGCGGTCCAACAACTCCTGTGACATCCGAGGCATATGCGAAATCCTTCCACCTGGCGCGAGACCCGCAGTCTATCCGCGTGCTCGCCCCTGAGCAGGCGCGACTTACGATGGATCAGATGGAACCTTCGATGATCGACCTCGACCGCGTCCGCGCGGACACGCCCGGCGTGGCCCATGTTGCCCACCTCAACAACGCCGGCGCGGCTCTGATGCCGCAGCCCGTGCTCGATGCTCAGCTCGGCCACCTCCAGCTCGAAGCCGAAATCGGTGGTTACGAGGCGGCCGCCCGCAACGCCGATCGTGTCGAACACACCTACGATGCGATCGCCCGGCTCCTCAACTGCGAACGCGAAGAGGTAGCCCTCGTTGAGAACGCCACCCGCGCCTGGGACATGGCCTTCTACTCGCTTCCGCTCGGCCCCGGTGACCGCATCCTCACCGCGATGGCCGAGTACGCTAGCAACTACATCGCCTTCCTCGAGGTCGCCCGCAAGACCGGCGCCGAGATCGTCCCCGTCCCTGACGACGAGCACGGCCAGCTCGATGTCGCCGCCCTCAAATCGCTCGTCGACGAGCGCACGAAGCTGATCGCCGTCACCCACGTCCCCACCAACGGCGGCCTCGTGAACCCCGCCGCCGCCATCGGTCGCGTCGCCCGCGAGGCCGGCGTCCCCTTCCTCCTCGATGCCTGCCAATCCGTCGGCCAGCTCCCCATCGATGTCCGCGAAATCGGCTGCACGATGCTCTCCGCCACATCGAGGAAGTACCTCCGTGGTCCTCGTGGCGTCGGCTTCCTCTACGTCCAGCGCGATTGGATCGAACGCCTTGAGCCCGTCTTCCTCGATATGCGTGCAGCCGAGTGGGTCGAGCCCGATCGCTACGAGGTCCGCGCAGACGCTCGCCGCTTCGAGACCTGGGAAACCAACGTCGCCGGCCAGCTCGCCCTCGGCGTCGCCATCGACTACGCCCTCGACCTCGGCATCGACGCCATCCAGCAGCGCGTCTACTCGCTGGCCGACGATCTGCGCTTCGCCCTCACCGCAATCCCCGGCGTCACCGTCGCGGACCAGGGCGCCGAGCGCTGCGGCATCGTCACCTTCCACGTCGACGGCGTCCCCGCCTCCGAGCTGCAGTCGAGCCTTTCCGAGGCCAGCATCAATACCACCGTTGCCGTCCCCTCCGGCACCTTGCTCGACTCGCGAGCGCGCGCCCTGCCGGACCTCGTGCGCGCCTCCGTCCACTACTACAACAGCGAGCAGGAGCTGGAACGCCTGCTGAACATCGTCGGAAAAGTTCGCTAACCGCCCGCATCCGTGCGCTGGGTCACAACCCATTTCCCAGAGCGCAGTACAAATGATCCCAGCACGCCGCCCGCCCGGGTTGGCGCCCAAGGAGGACAACAATGACTTCTAGCGTGGTCGATGCCGCTGCACCCACCCCTGGTCCGCAGGACCAGTCAATCGAGGCCCAATACGAGGCCATGCGCGCCTACTCGGAACGGATCGTCGCTGACGTCCATGCCGAAGACATGGTGCCCCAGTCGATGGAAGAGGCCAGCCCGCTCAAGTGGCACCTCGCCCACACAAGCTGGTTCTTCGAGACCTTCCTCCTCCGCGAGCGGCTGCCGGACTACCGCCCGCTGCGCGAGGAGTACATCTACCTCTTCAACTCTTACTACAACGCCGTCGGCCCTCAGTACTCGCGCCCCCAGCGCGGCGTCATCACCCGCCCCACCGTCGCCGAGGTGCTCGAGTACCGCGCGTACGTCGACCAGCACATGGCGCGACTCTTCGAC
>JABIST010000308.1 GCA_018700215.1 Dehalococcoidia bacterium
CGACGAAGCCGGCATCGAGGAGCTGGCCGTTGATGGTGGGGCCGCCCTCGAGGAGGACGTAGCTGGCGTCGAGTTCGGTGCGCATGTGGCGGAGCATGGCAGGGATCGGGTCTTTGGCGGGGAGCTGAACGGCGTCGCGGCCGGTGGCGCGGATGGCGTCGATGCGGTCCTGGGGGGCTTCGGCGCCAACGTAGACGACCGCCTGGAAATCGGTGCCGGTGAAGAAGAGGGCGTCCAGCGGGAGGTTGGCGGCTCTGCTCATGACGGCGGCGATGGGGGCTTCTGACTTGCCTCGGGCGGTGCGGATGGCGACGAGTTCGGGGTCGCCGAGGCGGGAGGAGGTGCCGCTGGTGCGGAGCGTGGAGGCGCCGTTGAGGACGACGTCGGCGGAGACGCGGAGTTCGCGCATGAGGCGCTGATCGATGGGGGAGCCGAGACCCTGCTCCGTACCTTCGATGACGACTTTGCCATCGGTGGACATGACCATGTTGACGTAGATGTAGGGGCGGTCAGCGGGCGGGTCTGGGAAGTCGAGGGCGGTGTAGTCCGGCTTGGCGTCGTCGGGCACCGTGCATCCTCCATCTGTCAGCGGAGGGCAGTGCGCCCTCAGGGGATGATGAGGGTATCGCCGATTCCGATGAGCGTGATGTCGGTGATGCCGTTGGCCTCGGCGAGTGCGTCAACAGTGGTGTCGAAATTCCAGGCGATGGACCAGAGTGAGTCGCCGGGCTCGACGGTGTAGGTGGTGCCGCCGGTGCTGCCGCTGCCAGCGGGGGGGCTGGCGGTGAGGGTTGGGGCGGTACCGCCTCCGGCGCGGGGAATGCGGAGTTCCTGGCCGATGAAGAGGTAGTTGACGTTGGTGAGGCCGTTGGTGGCGGCGATTTCGTCGACGGTGGTGTCCCAATCGAGGGCGAGTTGGTAGAGGGTGTCGCCGGACTGGATGGTGTAGACGAGTGGCCTCGGTGGTGTATCGCGGAGGAGTTCCCAGACGGCGGTATCGGCGACGCCGAAGCGCCAGACGGAGAGCGCTTCAGCCTTGCTGGCGAAGGCTTCCTCGATGAACTCGCTCCACTGGCCGTTGTCGTCGACGGTGCCGTCGCCGATGGGGTGGATGGGGAGGCCGAACTGTTCGAGGTGGCGGGCGGCGGAGTTCATGGCGAAGCGGGGGGTCATGCCTTCGTCACCGGGGTCGTCGCCGGCTTCGGTGTATTTCCTGAGGTTGGCGGGGGTATCGAAGGCGCTCCAGTAGACCTGGGGGGCGACGGCGTCCGTGAACTGGGCGAACTCAGCCATGGGGATGTTGGGTAGCTCCCAGGGGCGGGCGTCGACGGAGGTGCTGACGAAGGCGGTGGGCTGGAGGCGTCGCAGTTCCTCACCGAACCGGAGGGCGTCCTCGTTGGTGCCTTTCCAGAAGCCGGAGTGGGGTTCGAGATCGAGGAAGACGCTCTGAGCGCCGGCATCGAGTGTTTCGGCGGCCATCTGTGCTTCGCCTTCGGGGTCCAGGCCGTGGAGGACGGACCAGGTGTGCAGGGGGACACCGGCTTCGGCGAAGTAGCTGGCGAGCGCCTCGATGGATGCGGGGCCATCGATGGCTTCGGTGGTGGGGTCGTACTTCGACATCCAGTCGGTGCCGTCGTGTGTCTTGATGGCGAGGCCGAGCTTGTGTGTGGAGAGGACATCGCGGATCAGTTCGCGTTCGCCATCGTGCTGGAATTGCCAGACCCAGGCGAGGTGGCGCGGGGCGTAGAGGCCCGCGGCGGGTCGGTTCGTCGAGGGGTGTGCGGGTAGGGGTGCGGATCCCGTGGCGAGCGCGGGACGCGAACCGAGAGCGAGCGCTGCCGGGATGGCGGCGGCACCAGCGAGAAAACGACGACGTGATGTGGAGCGACGGATCCAGCTCAAGGTGACCACCTGAGTGGGGCGCGGATTGATAACCGTCGCGCCCGTTCGGCCCCCGCCATGACAGATTATCGCACGTGTTGAGTCGGATGCGTAGCGGCGGGATGAGTGGCGTTCTGGGCGTGGTTGCGAACAGGCCTTGGTGCTTCACACTGGATGAAGGTATTGGGCGCGACTTTCGCCCGATCTGAGCTGCGGGGGTCACGGTGAGCGCAGGTTCGATTTCGAGCGTTGGGGTTCCGGCTGAGACGAAGATTGGCGAGCACCGGGTGGGGCTGACGCCGCAGCTTGCGGCGGACATTGTTTCGATGGGCGTGGAGGTGCGAGTGGAGCGCGGAGCGGGCGATGGCGCGCGTTTCTCGGACGCTGCGTACGAGGCTGTCGGCGCGCGGCTGGTGGGTGTGGACGAGGCGTTCGATGCGGCGCTGGTGTTGAAGGTGAAGGAGCCGAACCTGGAAGAGGCGGGGCGGCTGAGCGCGGGGCAG
>JABIST010000022.1 GCA_018700215.1 Dehalococcoidia bacterium
CGTTCTTCGCGCAGGGGTATTGCCTGGGGCAGGACCGGCTGTGGCAGCTTGAGCTGTATCGGAAGATGGCGCGGGGGCAGGCGGCGGAGTTGCTGGGGCGCGGGCTGTTGCGTCGGGATCAACAGAACCGGCGGCTGGGGTTTTCGCAGTACGCGGATCGTGAGTGGGAGGCGCAGACCGACACGGCGAAGATGATCCTGCAGGCGTACTCCGACGGGATTAACGCGGCGATCGCTTCGAACCCGGCGCCGTACGAGTTCCATGTGCTGGACGACTCGGACGTTCCGCACGAGATGGCGGCGTGGCAGCCGAGCGATTCGCTGGCAGTTCTGAAGATGGTTTCGGCGGGGGCGCAGTGGGCGAGCCGGTTGAGCTACGCGAAGATCGCGGCGGCGCTGGGGCCGGAGGCGGTGGCGGCGATTGTGCCGGACGTGCCGGAAGGCTCGGCGTTGATTGCGCCCTCGGGAGCGCGGTGGACGGAGGAGGCGCATCCGTTCGCGGCGGACATCGAGTCGGCGGCGGGTGAGCCGGACGGGATTGTGGCGGCGGGCGGCGGTTCGAACTGCTGGGTGGTGCACGGGACGAAGAGCGCGACGGGGCGACCGATTGTTGTGGGTGACCCGCACCTGGCGATCAGCGTGCCGGGGCAGTGGTACGTGATGCACATGCAGTGCCCAGAGTTCACGGCGGCGGGGCCATGCTCGCCGGGGTACCCGGGGCCGGTCTACTACGGCCACAACACGCAGGTGGCGTGGACGATGACTCATTCGGCGGGCGATCGGTGGGACCTCTACCGGGAGCGCACGCGGGTGGCGACGAATGGGAGCGATGCGCCGACGGTGCCGCAGGCGCAGTTCGGTGAGGCGTGGGAGCCGCTGGTTCGTCGCGAGGAGCACTTCGAGGTGCGCGGCGGGGACGCGGTGGATGTGACGATGTGGGAGACGCGGCACGGACCGGTGATCGCGGGCGACCCGACGAGCGACGAAGAAGTTGTGGCGGCGAGCTGGGGGCTGGCCGAGCCGGCGCATGACATGGATGCGCTGTGGGGTGTGGTGACCGCCTCGAACAACGCGGAGGTGCGCGAGGGATTCCGGACATACGACTCGATCAGCGGGAACTACTGTTTCGCGGACCAGGCGGGGGACATCGGATACCAGTACGTGGGACGGATGCCGAAGCGGCCGGCGTGGCTGCTGCCGGTGCCGGGCTGGGACGGCGCGCACGAGTGGGATGGCAGCGTGCCGAAGGCGGAGTTGCCGACGGACGAGAATCCGCCGAATGGTTTCATCATCACGGCGAACAACCGGACGACGACACCCGACTATCCGCACTACCTGACGTTTGGCGCGACGCGGTTCCGCGCGGACCGGCTGCGGGAGTTGATGGACGATATTGAGGAGTTCTCGCTGGAGCTGATGCCAGAGTTACAGAGCGACATCGTGAGCCGGCCTCACCTCGAAGCGGTGGGGCATCTGACGTCGTTCGAGGCGTCGGACGAGCGGGCGCGATCGCTGCAGGCGATGCTGGGTGAGTGGGACGGGCAGATGGCGGCGGACAGCGCGGGGGCGGCGTTCGCGAACGAGGTTCGGAACCAGCTAGCGACGCTGACGGTGGAGGCGTACTACGGACAGGTCGACGGTCTCGCACCGCAGGCGCCAGCGTCGCACGTCGCGCTGCTGGCGCAGCTCGCGAAGCGGTCGCCGATGATGCTCGGTGAGTTCGAGTCGTGGGAGGCGGCGATGGAGCAGGCGCTGCTGGATGCGGCGGACGCGCTGGGCGAGCGACAGGGCGACGATCCTTCGTCGTGGCAATGGGGGCCGGACCACGAGATTGTGTGGGCGCACAACCTGGGTCGGGACCCGGAGCTGAAGCCGATCTTCGACCTTGCGCCGTTGCCGATGGACGGCGATCGGAACACGGTGCGGAACTCGAGCACACCGATGGGTGCGACCGGGATGCACGGGGTGAGCTACCGGCAGATCCTCGATGTTGGGGACCTGAACGCGGCTCGGATTGTGATTCCGCCGGGGAACAGCGGGCAGCCGGGGTCGCCGCACTACTCGGACAACATCGAGCGGTGGCTGGAGATGGAGTACCACCCGATGTTCATCGAGTGGGGTGACATTGAGGCGAACGCTGAGGCGGAGCTGCGGCTGAAGCCGGCGTAATTATCAGAGGAGATTGAATGACGATTTCGAAGCAGGAGTTGGTGGACGGGATTCGGTTCGCGGGGCAGCGGGCCGCTGCGGCGCTCGATCACGTGCAGGAGTTCGACTACCAGCTTGGGCACGAGTGGACGACGGCGGATGCGTTTCGGCATGTGGCTCAGACGGCGGGTGGGCTGAGTTCGTTCTGGCCGGCGCTGGAGAACACGGAGCGGCTGTCGCAGGTTGGTATCGACGCGGTGGCATCGAGCAATGCGAGCAACATCGAGAAGCTGGGGGAGAAGTCGCGGGATGAGCTGCGGCAGATGATCCTCGATGGTGCGGAGGTTTCGGCGGCGTTCGCGGAGACGCTGGACGAGGATGATCTGGCGACGGTGGTGACGCTGGGCGGGTACGAGATGCCGAAGGGCGAGCTGGCGGCGCAGATCTGGATTCATCATCAGATTGCGCACTCGTACGAGGCGAGCGCGCGGTGGCCGATTCTGTAGGCAGAGCCTCGACTGATGTAGGCGTGTGCCGCTAGGTCAGCTCAACTTCGTCGCCGAAGGCGGGGATTGTGGTGTCCCAGCCGCGAGCGGCGATGGCCTCGGCGAAGGTGACGCTGGCGGCGTTCTCGCCGTGGACGACGAAGGTGCGGCGCGGGGGCGGGTCGATCGTCGAGAGCCAGTGCAGCATGTCTTCGCGGTCGCCGTGGGCGGAGAGGCCGTTGAGGACCTCGATGTGGGCTTGCACGTCGCGTTCGTGGCCGAGAATGCGGATGGGGTTGTCGCCTCGGAGGATGCGGCGACCGAGGGTGCCGCGCGCCTGGTAGCCGACGAAGAGGATGGTGCTCTCGGGCCGGCTGATGTTGGCGATCAGGTGGTGTTTGATGCGGCCGCCGGTGCACATGCCGGAGCCGGCGATGATGATGGCGGTTCCGCTGATCTGGTTGATCGCCTTGGATTGCTCGACGTTGCGGACGAAGGTGAGGCCGGGGAAATCGAAGGCGGAGCGGCGCCCTCGGAACTGGTCGGCGAACTCTGGATCGAGGATGCCGCGGTGGCGTCGGAAGAGTGCGGTGACGGAGGTGGCCATGGGGCTATCGACGAAGGTGACGAGGCGGGGGATGCGCTTCTGCTCGGTGAGTTGCTTGATGTGGAACAGCAGCTCCTGGGCGCGGCCGACGGCGAAGGATGGGATGACGACGTTGCCGCCGCGTTCGACGGTGGAGTTGATGACCCGGGCAAGCTGCTCGGGGATGTCGGGCTGCTCGTGCGAGCGGTCGCCGTAGGTGGATTCAACGACGGCGTAGTTGGCGTGGGTGAACGGATCGGGGTCGTGCAGGAGCGGGCGAGCGGGGCGACCGAGGTCGCCGGAGAAGAGGATGGATAGTTCGTCGGTGTGCTTACGTGCGCCCTTCGTTTGGACGGTGAGGCGGATGGCGGCGGCGCCGAGGATGTGGCCGGTGTCTCGGAACTCGGCCTGGATGCGGCGGGTGACTTTGACCGGGCGTCGGTAGTCGACGGGCGTGAAGTAGGGCATCACGCGTTTCGCGTCGGCGACGGTGTAGAGCGGGACGACTGGATGCGGTCCGCGCCGTCCTTCGCGCTTGTGGCGGCGCCGTTTGTTCTTGGCGTCTTCCTCGTTGATGTGGCCGGCGTCCTTGAGGAGGATTTCGGCGGTTTCGATGGTGGCGGGGGTGGCGTAGATGCGGCCTCGGAAGCCGTCGCGGACGAGCTTCGGGAGGTAGCCGGAGTGGTCCAGGTGGGCGTGGGTGAGGAGGATGGCGTCGATACTGTCGGGCGGGACGGGGAAGGGATCCCAGTTGCGGCCGAGCAGTTCGCGCTCCTGATAGATGCCGCAATCGATCAGGAGGCGGGTGCCTTCGGCTTCGAGCAGGAAGCGCGAGCCGGTGACGTTGCCGGCGCCGCCGAGGAAGCGGAGTGTAGCTGCGGACATCGATCCTCCCGAGGAGTCATCGAGCGGTTCCGATTCGATCATGCACCCCTCGGCGGGTGCGGACATCGGCAATAAGAGAAGCGGGGCCCAATTGGACCCCGCTTCTGTTTGTTTCGCGGTGACGCCTCGCTCAGCACGTCCCGCTGAGGAGGAAGTCTCGTAGCGCCTCGGAAGGAGCTACGGGGTGCAGTCGACGGAGTTCGACGTCCCGCTGGCGATCACGTGCTTCGGGCCCTTGGTGATTAGCACCTGGAAGCTAGCGTCGGTCGATGGGTCGAAGTATCGCCGGAACTGGATGTTGCCATCGTTGTCGGTGCGAACGTGCATCCCGGCCGGACTCCAGCTGGCGCCACCATCGCTCGACTCGAGCAGCTGCACATTCACCGATGGACCAGACAGGTCAGTGGCAGTCCAGGTCACGTTGATGTCGATTGAGCAGCTGTCTGCATAGTTGTCATCGACATCTTCGACGGCGCTGACGGTCACCGGAGCCGGGGCGGGGGCCGCGGCGACCGGTGCTAGCAATGCTCCGGCGGCGACCAATCCGATGAGACCGCCGAGCAACTTCTTTCGAGTGAACAAGTTCATACCCTCCTCTGACACACAATCTGTGTGCCTACCTTGAGATCGTCGGAATTTCGAAAGAGCGACTTAACCGTGTGAGCGGGGATTGGGTAGATTCGGACAGATTTGGATCTTCATGGGAGATGCATATGGTTGGCGGGAGTCGAAACGAGGCCCATTTGGCAGGCTGGAGAGAACTCAATGGGAATAGAAGAGCCGTTGACGTTATTCGGTATGTGGTTTGAGGAGGCGGTAGCGAGCGAACCGACGCTGCCGGATGCGGCTTCGCTGGCCACGGCGACCGCGGAGGGACGCCCCTCGAACCGGGTGGTGCTGGTGAAGCGGGTGTCCGATCTGGGGTTCGAGTTCCACACGAGTTACCACTCGTACAAAGGCAAGGAGATGGCGGCGAATCCGTTGGCGGCGCTGACGTATCACTGGAAGTCGCTGGGGCGGTCGGTACGGGTTGAGGGGCGGGTGGAGCAGCTCAGCGCCGAGGAGTCCGACGCGTACTGGTACACGCGACCTCGGGAGAGCCGAATCAGCGCCCGGAGTTCGGAGCAGTCGCGGATCATCGGATCACGCGAGGAATTGGAGGCGCGGAGCGCGGCGGAGGCGGAGCGGATTGGCGACGGGGAGGTGGAGCGGCCGGAGCACTGGGGCGGGTACCGGGTGGTGCCGCATCGGATCGAGTTCTGGACGCATCGGGAGGATCGATTTCACGAGCGGCTGGAGTTCACTCGGAAGACCGAGGACGCGGAGTGGAAGCATCGGCTGTTGCAGCCTTAGGTGAGCAGCGCTTCGACTTCGGCACGGGCGGGCATGGCTTCCTGGGCGCCGGGGCGGGTGACGCAGAGGGCGCCGGTGGCGGAGCCGAG
>JABIST010000021.1 GCA_018700215.1 Dehalococcoidia bacterium
ACCTCGCCCGTCGCCCACTCCACCCGCTTGTTCGCCCGCCGGTTCTCCGTCCGATTCCGCTCCAGCCGCACCTCCAGCGGCGCGGCCAGCTCGACGAACGATACCCGCCCACCCTGCCGCTCGAACGGGTCGATCGCTCGCTGCACCAGCGCCTTGTCCTCCGAGGACTCGAAGAACCACCCCCACGTCGCAATCATGCCCAGCCCTGACGCCGCTGCCTCCTCGAACAATTGCTCTCGCATCGACGTCGCCAACCGGTCGAACGGCTCCGACCCGAACTCAAAGAACGGCGTGAGCAGATCGATCACCATGTGATTGTGAAACAGCTCGAACCCCGTCAGCTCACGCAGCGACTGCCCCACCGTCATCTTCCCGACGGCAATCGGCCCCACAATCGCCACCAACCACGGCTTCTCCATCGCCGAATAGTAGCGCAGCCGCGATACCTCTCTGCTATCTGTCCTCGTTCTGATCGTCGTCCGCGTACAGTGTTCGATACCACCGTCTCGAGGCGAGATGGATCCGATCACAGCTGCGTCTCCGGACGCGCCGATCGGTGTTCAGAGGATGGTGCCCGTGAGCCTGCTCAACAACGTCCTGCCATTCGTCACCGCTCGAGGTGAGACCGGTAACGATGTCGAACAGCGCGATGAAATCATCCGGCTGCTGCTCGATTCCACCGGCGAAGGCATCTACGGCACCGACATGGACGGCGTCTGTACCTTCGCAAACCCCGCCTGCGTCAGGCTCCTCGGCTTCGAGAGCGAGCAGGATCTGCTCGGCAAGAACATGCACGATCTCGTCCACCACACCCGACCCAACGGCGAGCCCTACCCCATGTCCGAATGCCAGATCTACCGCGCCTTCCGCGAGCAGGTCGGCGTCCACGTCGATGACGAAGTCATGTTCTGCGCGGACGGCACCGCCTTCCCCGCCGAGTACTGGTCCTACCCCGTCACCCGCGACGACGAACTCGTCGGCTGCGTCCTCACCTTCACCGACATCCGCGAGCGCCGCGCCGCCGAGGACGAACTGCAGCAGCAGCATGACCTCGTCCGCCTCCTCCTCGATTCAACTGCCGAGGGCATCTACGGCATCGATCTCGATGGCAACTGCACCTTCGCCAACCCCGCCTGCGTCGAGGTCCTCGGCTTCGAGTCCGAAGCCGACCTGCTCGGCCAGCAGATGCACGAACTCGTCCACCACACGCTTCCCGATGGCGAGCCCTACCCCGTCGAGCAGTGCCAGATCTACAAGGCCTTCTGGGAGCACACCGGCGTCCACGTCGATGACGAAGTGATGTTCTGCAAGAACGGCACCAGCTTCGAAGCCGAGTACTGGTCCTACCCCATTGAGAAGGACGGCGAGCTACTCGGTTGCGTGCTCACCTTCGTCGATATCACCGAACGCCGCGTCGCCGAACGCGCCATCCGCGAGCAGGAAGAGCTCGTCCGCCTCCTGCTCCAATCCACCGGCGAAGGCCTCTACGGCTTCGATCTCGATGGCAACTGCACCTTCGCCAACGATGCCTGCGTCAGACTCCTCGGCTACGAGACCGACCAAGACCTGCTCGGCCGTCAGATGCACAAGCTCGTCCACCACCACCTCCCCAACGGCGAGCCCTACCCCGTCGAGCAGTGCCAGATCTACCGAGCACTCCAGGTCCAGACCGGCGTCCACGTCGATGACGAGCTGATGTTCTGCGCGGACGGCTCCAGCTTCCCCGCCGAGTACTGGTCCTACCCCATGTTCCGCGACGGTGAGCTGATCGGCTGCGTCCTCACCTTCGTCGATATCACCGAGCGAAAACGCATCGAAGCCGAACTCGCCCGCCAGCACCAGGAACTCGAGATCGAGAAAGCTAAGTCTGAGGCACTCCTCCTCAACATCCTCCCCGAAACCATCGCCGACGAACTCAAAGCCGGCACCGCCGTCATCGCCGACGGTGTCTCCGAGGTCAGCGTCCTCTTCGCCGACATCGTCAACTTCACCCCGCTCACCGCCAGCGTCTCTCCCCAGAAGCTAGTCGGCCTGCTCGACCGCATCTTCTCCGCCTTCGATGACGTCGCCGACCGCCTCGGCTTCGAGAAAATCAAGACCATCGGCGACTCCTATATGGCCGTCGCTGGCGTCCCCGTCCACCGCCCGGACCACGCTGAGGCCGCCGCCGATATGGCCCTCACCATGCTCGAAGACTTCGAGGAGGACTGCGGCGAAGACTTTCCCGGCCTCGAACTGCGTATCGGCATGGACAGCGGCCCCATCGTCGCCGGCGTCATCGGCAAACGAAAATTCACCTACGACGTTTGGGGCGACACCGTGAACGTCGCCAGCCGCATGGAATCAGCCGGCCTCCCGAACCACATCCAGGTCACCGATCGACTCCGCGACCGCCTCGCCGATCGCTATCTGCTGGATGCTCGCGGCATGATCCCCATCAAAGGCAAAGGCGAGATGCAGACCTACTTCTTGCGCGGTCGCCGCTAGCGCTCGCCGGTCGGGTCTGCTCGGAACGCCGAGGGCGTCTCGCCAAACTGCGCCTTGAAGCTCCGTGTGAAGTGACTCCGGCTCTGGAACCCCACCCGGCGCGCCACCTGGTCAATCGAAAGCCCGTCATCGCGACGTAGCAACTCCGCGCCTCGCCGCAGTCGCAGCTCTTGCAGGAATGCCAGCGGAGTCTGCCCAAAAGACTCTCTGAACCGTGATGCGTACGTCGAACGGCTCATCATCGCCGCCTCGGCCAGCGACTCCACCGTGTGATCCTGTTCTGGGTGTTCGATCATCAGCTCCAGCGCCTCACCCAGCCCGGGATCCTCCAGCGCCGAAAGCCAGCTCAACGGCGGCTCCGCCTGCTGTGCCAGCCGCCGCAACAGGTACACCAGGCACTGGTTCATCAACG
>JABIST010000327.1 GCA_018700215.1 Dehalococcoidia bacterium
AGCCCCCCGCCGCCTCATCCGGCTCCAGTGCGTGTGCCTCGCCCTCCACGTTGATCACCGGCAACACTCGGCCCAGCCAGCCTGGAAGCCACCAGTTGCGCTCGCCCAGCAGCTCCATCGTCGCCGGCACCAGCAGCATTCGGACAATCGTCGCGTCCAACATCACGGCCACGCCCAGCCCAAGACCGAACAGCTTGATGATCCGGTTGTCCTCGAACATGAAGCTGCCGAAGACCACCACCATGATCGCCGCCGCCGCCGTGATCACATGCGCCGTCGAGGCCAGACCATCTGCAACTGACTCCCGCGCATCACCGGTGCGGTCGTACTCCTCCTTCACGCGAGAGAGCAGGAACACCTCGTAGTCCATCGAGAGGCCGAACACGATCGCGAACATCATCATCGGGATGAACGGCTCGATCGGCGCGCCACCAATGCCCAGCAGCTCTCCGAACCAGCCCCACTGGAAGATCGCCACCACGATTCCGTAGGCGGAACCGATCGATAGCACGTTCATCACCACCGCTTTCAGCGGCACCAGCAGTGATCGGAACACCACCATCAGCAGCAGGAACGAGAGCGTCAGCACCGCGCCGAAGAAGATGAACAGCCGACCCGTCAGGTACTCCGTGAAATCAATGTTCGCCGCCACCGTTCCAGTGACGCTCACCACCAACGAGGTACCCGCTACCGCACCAGGGACCACCTCCTCGCGCAGTCGCTGCACCAGCTCGGACGTCTCTTCGTCTTGTGGAGCCGTCGTCGGCACGACCTGGATCAGATACGCATCTGACTCCGCCGGGTTTGCCAGGTTATTCGGGAAGGGCGGTCCCACCGAAGCCACACCGGGCGTCGAGGCCAACGCGCTCAGCAACGGTTCCACCGCTGCTCGGTCAGCCGGAGAACCAACCACGGCCGTCACCAGGAACGGCCCGTTGAAGCCCGGACCAAACCCCTCTGCCAGCAGATCGTAGGCGCGCCGCGTCGTCGTCTCCTCGCGGTAGTTCCCCTCGTCGGAGAATCCCATCCGCAGCGTCGTCACCGGCCATGCCAGCACCACCAGCAGCAGCGTCCCCGCGCCCAACCACAGCCACGGGTGCGCCTGCACCAGCCGGCTCCACTTGTACGGCACGGTGTCTCGCACAGGCTTTGGCGCGCGGTGCGGGACTCGCTCCTTGATCGTCGGAATCCAGCGTCCAAAGACGAACACCACAACCGCCAGCAACACCGTCACCAGTGGCACCTGCGAGGGAATCGAGAGCAGGTCCCCCGCTCCAACGCTGAACAGCGTCACCGCAATCAGGCCAGCCGCAACCAGCGCGTACCAGCTGGTCACCTCCACCCGCTCCTTCGCGAACCCCAGCAGCGCCGGCAGCAACGTGATCGAAGCCAGCATCGTCACCGAGACCGTCGCCGCGGCGCTGATACCAAGGCCGGAAATGAACGCCAGGCCCATCAGCAACATGCCGAGCAGTGAGATCACCACGGTGATCCCCGCGAAGATCACGGAACGTCCCGCCGTGTCCATCGCGGCCACCGCTGCCGCTTCGGGGGTTCGTCCCGCCGACAGCCCCTCGCGATACCGGGTCACGATGATCAACGCGTAGTCGATCCCCACCCCAAGGCCAATCATCGCTCCAAGCGAAGTCGCGAAGTCCGGCACCGCCGTCAGGTGCGAGATCAGCATCACCAGCCCCATGCCAATGCCCACGCCGCTCACCGCCACCGCAATCGGCAGCCCCATCGCCAGCACCGATCCGAAAGCCAGAATCAACACCACCACCGCGAACGCAAGACCGATCAACTCTGACTCTGGCGGCTCAAACTCGCCCAGAATCTGACCACCCACCTCCACCTGCAGCCCGTCCAGCTCCGGTGCCAGCTCCGCAATCTCCTGGCCGATCACCGCTGCCGCGGTCTGATCCACCTCAATCGCCACCGTGATCGCCGCGTAGCCAACAAGCCCGTCCGTGCTCACCTGCGCCGCGCCCTGCGGGCCGTTGTACGGGCTGACGATCGTCAGTCCCTCAATCAGTGCGATCTCGGCAAACATCGCCTCCATCGCCTCGCGCACCGCCGGATCGTCCACCCCGGATTCGGCACGGAACACCACGGAGCCGCTCTGTCCGCTGCCCAGTCCATCGAAATGTTCGTCCAGCGCATCAAACCCGTCGCGGCTCTCCGAATCGGGAATTTCGAACGTCCCATCGAACGCCGGACCACCAACCGCCGCCACCGATCCAAAGACCAGCACAATCACGCCGAACCAGCCACCCACCACCAACCACGGATTCCTGAAACACCAACCACCGAATCGTGCCAGCACGCAAGGCTCCTCTCAGCGGCGCGACGCCTCGAGCGCCCGCAACAGAAGCAAACGAAAATGATTCGAACGAGTTCTCAACATCCGTCTAAAGGGAAACCTACATCGAGCCCAGTCGCAACCTCGGATGGACCGGCGCTACTGCTCCCCCGCAGCGGCATCCGCCACCGCCTGCCGGCCCGGCTGCCAGACCTCCCGCTGCCGTCCGGACCACACCAGGTAGCCCAGCCCCAGCATCGCCACCAGTCCACCCTCAATCGCCGTCAACACGCCCACACCCAGCGTCACGTCGAACCAGAACCCCTGCGGGAACATCTGGATCAACCGGTCCGTTGCCGGATTCAGCCGCCACAGATCATTGCTGAACGACAGCAGATGGAACTGTTCGAACAGCCGATCAAACCCCAGCACCACCGCAATCGCTCCCACCCCCAGCAGCACCACCGTGGAGGCCCCGGCCACAATCGTCTGTACCGCCAACTGCCGCAGCGCCCGCTCACGCGTCCACAGGAACACCACCACCACGTAGCCCACCAGGAACACGAAGGAAATCTCGTGCACCCGGAACGTGAGCTGCATCAGGTCCTTCACATCGCGCATGTGCAGAATCTCGCGCTGGTTGTACAACGCCTCTTCCTGCTCGTTCACCACCACCCGGATATCCAGCAGCTCGTCGTCCTCACCCGTCCGGAAATAATCCACAATCGTCGCCGCCGCGCCATCAAGCTGCGCGCGGTCAACGCCCGTCACCACCTCCGCGTCGTACTGCGCGAACGAGTACTCGTAGACGCGCTGCTCCGTCGCCGCGATCCGCACGTTCGTCAGCACGAGAAACAGCGGTACGGCGATGATGAAACAGGCGGTAGCGACCCAACGGGATGCGAGCATTCGCCCAGTATACTTCCACCACCACTGTGGCCTAGAACACCACCAGACTGCCGGGATCCCTCAGCGACAAGGGCACAGTAAGAAGTACAGCGCCACGTGCTACACTTCCCGCTCCGGTAGAATCCGGATCACATGAACCCACATACAGGCGGAGGAACCACAGCATGACCACTGCAGCTTCGACCCTCACTCGCAAGGACGCGCCCGAGAAGGCCGCCGGCGAGTCAGTCGTCACCCCCGAACGCTTTGCCACCGGCATGACCACCTTCGCCGAGTGGATGGGCCTCATCGAAAAAAACGCGGAGACCTTCCAGCGCCACTACGACGAGTTCACCCCCACCCCGCATGACATCGAGGCGCTCAAAGGCTACGTCCAGAGCAACGGCGTCAAGGCGCTCATCCTCGGCACCGACTGGTGCCCGGACGTCTGGCGAGGTCTCCCCGTCGCCTGCAAGATCGCGGAGCAGAGCGGCATGGAACTGCGCATCTTCGAGCGCGATGCCAACTCCGACATCATGGCCGAGTTCCTCAAGGAAGGTGAATTCGAGTCCGTCCCGACCATCGTCCTCTACGACGGCGACCACAACTACCTCGGCCACTGGATCGAGCGCGCCGATCAGGCGAACGCCGAGATGGCGCCGCTCCGCAAGATCATGGAGGGCAAAGAGCGCGACACCCCCGAGTGGAACACCGCCCGCGCCCAGTACATGGAAGAGACCTGGTTCCTCGCCGAGGGCTGGCGCCAGGCACAGGTCCACGAGCTGCTCGCCCTCATCGAGGAAGCCCTCTAGCGCGACGCGGCCCGCCCGCTCCCAGAGCGGTAGTCAACAGGCCGCCCATTCTGCGCGGCCTTCCGGAAGTGACAGCAAACAGGCCGCCCAGTGGGCGGCCTGTTTCGTGCTCAAGTCGTTCGAGGAAACCTAGACCTGTCGGCGGACCGCCTCGTCCAACTGCTCCCCTGGCTCGGAATCCGATCCATCCGACTCCGAACGAGACTCGTTCGACGGCTTCGCCTTCTTCGCCCGCTTCGAGTCGTTCGGCTGCTGCGACTCGTTCGCCTCCGGGGACTCTCTCGACGGCTGCGACTCTCGCGCTGGTGCCTCTCTCGGTGCCGGCGTGCGCGGCGTCTCTCGTGCCGCGGGTGCGGAGCGTGGTCGCTCGGCGCTCGTACGCACGGGCCGCGCAATCAGCGGTGCAGCCGCGGCCGGTCGCGCGGCTGGCGTGGCTGGCGTGGCTGGCGTGGCTGGCGCCGCCGGTGGAGCATCCGCCACAACCTCGGCGACTGCCGCCGCTCCAGCGGTCGAGCTCGCCCGACTCGCCGTTCGGCGTGGCTCGCTACCGCCCTGCAGCGTCCCCAGCTCGGACAACAGCACCTCGCGCTCCAGCAGTCGGAGATACGCGTCCTGCAGCGTTTCGGAGGGACGCAGCGCCGCGTAGATTGGCAGGCTCACCAGTGGGAACACAATCGAAATCGCCACCGCCGTGAGCTGCGATACCGGGTCGCGCGTCCGCTGTTGAATATCGCGGTACACCCACAACACCGAGGTCGCCCACAGGATGAAGAGGTACCCGCCAACCAGGGTAGCCGCGAGTTGAGCAGTCGCCTGCCAGTCGCCACCAGGCCAGCCGATCAGCACGTCCAAACGACACCTCCGCGTGACCCCGTCGAGTAGCGCAAGGCTACCACGCAGGTCCGTCGGGATCGCCAGCCCTCACCCGCTCGCCTCACCCGTTTGACTGACTCCCCCGCACCCGGTCGCCAAACACCAGCACCCGATGCCGTACCGCCGACGGCGCGTGGCTCGATACCACCGAGGCGAACAGGATCGGCGCCAGCAGCCACTCCCCCTCGCCGCTCACGACGATCCCCCCGAGGATCACCAGCTTCGCGAGCACCACCACACCCTTCGTCTGAATCAGAAACGCCGGGCTCTCCACCACATCCAGCACCAACACCAACACCCCTGCCACGAGCAGCAGCAGCAGCCACGACTCCAGCTCCTCGCTCGCCACGCCGAACACCACCCCACCCGCGAACACGCCCGCCCCCAGCACATGCGCCGCCCGCAGCGAGATCTTCAGCCCGCGCTGCCACCCGTCCAGCGACGGCCCCTCGCCCGGTGCCAGCAGCCTCTGCAACGCTCGAAACACGTCCACCTCCACGCTCCGCCGCACGATACGCCCCCCGCGCCCACGCCGTCCCTCGAGGACACGCCACCACCGATCTCACCACCACAGTCCCTGCTAGCATCCGCACCGATCGACGAACCACAACGCACGAGCCCCCGAGGCTTCGCGCGTCACTTCCGAGGAGTACCCACATGGGCAAGCTAGACGGCAAGGTCGCCATCGTCACCGGCGCCAGCCGCGGCATCGGCCAGGGCATCGCCGAACTCTTCGCCGAAGAAGGCGCCAGCGTCGTCTGCGCCGCCCGCACCCTCCACGAGGGCGATCACATGCTCGATGGCTCGCTCGACCGCACCGTCGGTCGCATCACCGAAGCCGGCGGCACCGCCACCGCCCTCACCGTTGATGTCTCCGATGAGGACAGCTGCAACGAGCTGATCGAGCAGACCAGGACCCTCTACGGACCCACCGACGTGCTCATCAACAACGCCGCCCTCAACTACTACATCCCAATCGTTGACTACCCCGCCAGCCGCTGGATGCGCGCCTTCGCCGTCAACCTCCACGGCCCCTTCATGCTCTCGAAGGCCGTCCTCCCGGACATGATCGAGCGCGGCAGTGGCGCCATCGTCAACATCTCATCCGTAGGCGCCATCGGCCCCGGCCGCGGCCCCTACCCCAACGCGCCGAGGCGTGTCGGCGGCACCATGTACGGCGCATCCAAGGCCGCCGTCGAGCGCTTCACCCAGGGCCTCGCCGAAGAGGTCTACGCCAACGGCATCTCCGTCACCTGCTACTCCCCCGGCATCGGAGTCGCTACCGAGGGCACCGTCCACTTCGGCCTCAGCAAGTCCCTCGATGACCCCGATCGCGAGCCGATGTCGATGATGACCCGCGCCGCCCTCCTCCTCGCCACCGAACCGCTCGACAAGGTCACCGGTCGCGTCACCTACAGCCAGGAAATCCTCAAGGAGTTCGGCTGGATCGACGAAGCCGCCGGCCTCGGCGTCGACACCCCCGGCACCGGCTACTCACGCCTCTAGGCCCTCGGCAGAGAGAGTAGGCGCGTTCAGGAGCGCCTGCTCGCCCCCCAATCACACCCCGCGTTCGACCCTCCCAGCCTCCCCGCTACAATCGACCCCAATGACCACCACCCACGATGTCCTCAACGATGCCCAGCAACGCGCCGTCGAACTGCCCGGCGGGGCGCTGATGATCCTCGCCGGCCCCGGCTCCGGCAAGACCCGCGTCATCGCTCACCGCATCGCCTACCTCGTCGAAAACCTCGGCGTACCTCCCTACCGCATCCTCGCCGTCACCTTCACCAACAAGGCCGCCCGCGAGATGCGCGAACGCGTCGAGGGCCTGCTCGGCCCGCGCGCACGCGACCTATCGATGGGCACCTTCCATTCGATCTGCGCCCGCATCCTTCGTCGCGAAGGCCCGGAGATCGGCCTCCCGCAAGACTTCGTCATCTACGACACCGATGATCAGTCCGCCGTCATCCGCGCCATCCAGTCCGAACAGAAGATCGACTCTAAGCGCTTCCCACCACGCCAGGTCCTCACCGCCATCTCCTCCGCCAAGAACGAACGCATCGACGCCGATGCCTACCAGCGCGCCGTCGGCAGCTACTTCGAAGAGATCGTCAGCCGCGTCTACACTCGCTACCAGGCCGCCCTCACCCGCAGCGGCGCCGTCGATTTCGATGACCTGCTCGGTCGCACGCTCCAGCTCTTCGAGCAGCACGAGGCCGTCCGCCAGCGCTACGCGGACCGCTACCTCCACACCCTCGTCGATGAGTTCCAGGACACCAACCTCGTCCAGTACGAACTCGCCCGCCAGTTCGCCTCCGTCCACGGCAACATCACCGCCGTCGGCGACCCGGACCAGTCGATCTACTCCTGGCGCGCCGCGGACATCCGAAACATCCAGAACTTCCAACGCGACTTCCCCGGCTCCGAAGTGATCCTCCTCGAACAGAACTACCGCAGCACCGGCCACATCCTCAGCGCCGCCCACGCCGTAATCGACCGCTCCGAGGGCCGCCCCCAGAAGCACCTCTGGACCGAGAATCCCGACGGCGAAAAGGTCATCGAGTACGAGGCGCCCTACGGCGAGGACGAGGGCATCTTCATCGGCAACGAGGTCCGCCGTCTGATCCGCACCGCGGACCTCAAACACTCAGACTTCGCCGTCATGTACCGCACCAATGCCCAGTCCCGCGCCATCGAAGAGGCCTTCATCCAACAGGGCGTCCGCTACCGCATCGTCGGCGGCACCCGCTTCTACGATCGCCGCGAGGTGCGCGACCTGATCGCCTACCTCCGCCTCATCCAGAACGAGTACGACACCGTCGCCTTCCAGCGCGTCGTCAACGTCCCCGGTCGCGGCATCGGCCAGAAGTCCACCACGGACCTGCTCAGCGCCGCCGCAAACCTCGGCCTCTCGCCCATCGCCGCCGGCACCCGCACCGCCAAAGGTGACCCGGAACTCCCCGCCTTCCGCGCCAACATCCTCAACGCCCTCGGCGGCTTCGTCGCCCTGATCGACCAGCTCGCCGCCGATCGCGAACGCCTCACCGTCGCCGAACTGCTGGAACGCATCATTACCGCCACCAACTACCGCGCCCACCTCGAAGCCTCCGACCGCGAGCACGCCGAGGCCCGCTGGGAGAACGTGCAGGAACTCTGCTCTGTCGCCGCCCAATTCCAGGATGCGTATCAGGACGCCGCACAGGACGCCGAGCGTGACTCCTCGCTCGCCACCTTCCTCGAAGAGGTCGCCCTCGTCTCGGACATCGACGACCCCTCCGCCGACGAACCGGA
>JABIST010000020.1 GCA_018700215.1 Dehalococcoidia bacterium
GAGTACGGGGTTCGCGTGAACTCGATCCTACCGGGGCTCATGAACACGCCGATGGCGATCGAGGCCAGAGTGGACGCCGGCTGGGATCGGGCCGAGATCATCGCTGAACGTGACGGTAACGTGCCGCTTGGTCGAAAGATGGGTTCGGGCTGGGACATCGCCTATGCGTCGCTGTTCCTGCACAGCGACGAAGCCAGCTTCATCACCGGCGTGGCGCTCCCGGTTGATGGCGGAGGTGCGGTTGCCCCTCGTCGCTAGGGCGCGCTGGAGTGACAACCGACAGATCAGGAGGAGCCGCGACGTTGGCTAGCGGGGGAGTTGACGCTCGTCGTCGCGGCGCTCGGCTATCTGCAGGCCCATGGTGCGCATGATCTGCTCCGCGCACGGCTCACAGTAGTGCCGACCACTCTCCAGGTAGACGAACGGACCGAAGGGGCTGCGACAGGTCGCGCACCACTCGGGCTCGCGACGCCGCTCGGGCCCCGCCTCTGGTGCTGGTGCTGGTTTTGAACTCCATGGCATTCGCATGCAGTGACTATCGGCTTTCCAGTCGGGCGTCTTCAGGGCGTGTTCCCTACCATCCGCTAACATGCGGGCCGCCCCAGACGTTGAAGAAAGGCTCCCTATGTCCGGCGATCGAGCAGACATCGTGTTCACCGGTGGCATCGTTCACACCGTCGACGCCAACAACAGCATCGCCGAAGCGGTTGCCGTCTCCGACGGTCGAATCCTCGCGGTTGGCTCCAACTCCGAGGTGAACGCGACCGCTGCACCGGATACGCGCCACGTGGAGCTGAACGGCCGATCGCTCACTCCCGGCTTCATTGACGCGCACCAGCATTTCACCGGAGTGGGCGGGGCGCAGTACGCGATCGACTGCAAGGCGGCCGGCATGGACTCGATCTCCGCGATCGTGGAGGAGGTGCGCAAGCGCGCCGAGACGCAGCCCGTCGGGAGTTGGATTCGAGGGCGCGGCTACGACCACTCGAAGCTGGTCGAGCAGCGCCACCCGAACCGCCACGACCTCGATGTTGTGTCGCCCAACCACCCGGTCATCTTCACCCGGACCTGCGGGCACATCATCGCCGTGAACACGAAGGCGATCGAACTGGCCGGGTTGCCGTTCGACTCCCCCGACCCGAACGGCGGTCGCTTCGATCGTGATCCGGACGGCAGCATCAACGGCGTCTGCTACGAACGCGCGAACGGTGCGTTCCGTGCCGTGTCGGCACCCAGTCGCGAGGATCTGCGGGAGCACCTGATCGCGGCGAACCGCGCCGACCTGGTCAGCGGGCTCACCAGCGTTCACGACGCCGGCGGGTTGCTGGGGCCGCCGATGGACGTGGCGACGGAGCTTGTGGCGTCCGATGAGATCCAGGTGCGGCTCTACGCGTTCGCCACCGTCAACACGATGGACCATCCGCTGGTTGGCCTGCTCAACGGCACCGGGCTGCACACCGGATTCGGCAGCGACCAGCTCCGCATCGGCGCGTTCAAGGTGATGACGGACGGGTCCAGCTCTGGCCCCACCGCTTCGACGCGCGACCCGTACCACGTGGACCCGGACGACTCCGGCATCCTCTACTGGCAGCAGAGCGAACTGGACGACCTGATCGGCCGCGCTCACCGAGCCGGCTGGCAATGCACCGTCCACGCCGTGGGCGACCAGGCGATCGAGCAGACGCTGAACGCGATGGCGCGCGCGCAGAACGAAGCACCTCGCGAGGGCCTGCGACACCGCATCGACCACTGCGGCATCACGCCGCCTGACCTCCAGCGACGCGTAATCGAGCAGGGCATCGTCCCCGCAATGCAGCCGGCCTTCTTCTGGGAGTTCGGCGACGGCTACATCAACAACTACGGCCGCCACCGCGCCGATGTGATGTTCCCTGCGAAGTCGATCATCGAGGCCGGCGGCATCGTCGCTGGTTCGTCGGACTCGCCGGTGACCGACTATCGGCCGCTGTTCGGCATCGAGCAGGCGATGACGCGTGCCACCATGAGCGGCGATGTCTGTGGCCCCGAAGAGCGAGTGGACCTTGATACGGCGATTCGGATGCACACGATCAACGGCGCGTACGCCGAGTTCGCCGAGGATCGCAAGGGCAGCATCGAGGTGGGCAAGTACGCCGACCTCGCAGTGCTGTCAGAGGACATTCGCCAGGTAGAAGTGACTGAGCTGCGTGATCTGCCGATCTCGATGACCGTCGTGGAGGGCCGCGTCTGCTACGAGGCAGACTGAGAACGGCTTATCGGTGTACAAACTGGTAGAAGATCAGCACGACATTAGCCAGACCAAACGAACCCGAGCAGCGGGTCGTCAGGAAGGACCATCATGAAGTTTGAAGATGTGAAGAAGATCGGCGTCGTCGGCGGCGGCGTCATGGGTGGCGGTATCGCTCAGGTGATGGCCGTCGGCGGCTACGAGGTGATCGTTCGCGACCTCAGCGATGAGGTGATCGAGGCCACCAAGGGCGCGATGTTCGAGAGCCGCTGGGGCATGAAGCGCTCCGTTGAGGTTGGCAAGCTCTCCTTCGATGACTGCCAGGCGGCGATGGGGCGTGTCAGCTTCACGCTCGACCTGCAGGACCTCGCTGATTGCGACATGATTATCGAGGCCGTCCCGGAGAACCTTGAGCTGAAGCAGAAGGTCTTCCAGGAGCTGGACGAGGTAATCAAGCCTGAAGCGATCTTCACCAGCAACACCTCCGGCTACGTGATTGAGGAACTCGCCGCGAACGTGCTCGAGTCCCGCAAGCAGCTCTTCGCCGGCATGCACTTCTTCAACCCGGTGCCCGCGATGAAGGCAGTTGAGATCATCGCGACGTCGCAGACCACGAAGGAGACGGCCGACGCCGTCACCCGTGTTGGCGAGAAGGCGGGCAAGGTCACGGGCCAGGTAGCGGACATGCCCGGCAGCTACGGCTTCATCGTGAACCGTATCTTCGGCGCCGCGCGCCGCGAGGCCGTGAAGCTCGTCGAGGACGGCATCGCGACCGAGGAAGAGATCGACAGGATGATGATCGGCGGCCGCAACTGGCCCGTCGGCTTCTTCGCCCAGCGCGGCGGCATTGGCCAGCAGTGGTAGCGCGCACGGCGACGCAGCTCCAACCCTCCAGCTTCCGAGGCCACTCGTGAGCCTCGAGGGCGAGCGCGCCGTCTACGCAACGATCCTCGGCGGGACGCTGGAGCAGATCGCGCGTGCGGTCGAGTCCTTCCCGCCGGATGCGCTCGACCGTCATCCGCATGAGGGCGCCAGCTCATCCGCTGAGCTGGCCGCCCACGTTGTCGGCGCCGTCCGCGCATGGGCGGTCGGCATCGGCTGTGGCCGCGACGTGTCGCGTGACCGCGTCGCCGAATTCGCTACCGCCGAGGTCAGCGCTGCCACGCTCGCGGCGGACCTGCGTACGCTGGCAACCGAACTAACCGAAGCGCTCGGTGAAATCGACTCTGCGTTCCTCGATGAGCGGCTCGTCCCCGAGCAGTCGCTCGCCGGTGCGGCTCCCGCACGCGAGACCTCGAGGCGTGAATCGATCGTCTCTTCGATCCGGCACGCCGGCGAGCATCTCGGCCACCTCGAATTGACCCGCGACATGCTCAGCGACTAGCGAGCGGGAGTCAGCGATGGTCGACGAGGCGACGACCGAGCAGACAACAAACATCGGTAGCTCACTCCCGGCGTCGAAGCCACGCATCTTCTACGGCTGGCTGATCGTCGTGGGCGCGGTCGTCGGCCAGTACGCCGCGATGGCCGGGCGCGGCCAGGTGAACGGCGTCTTCCTCGATCCGATGATCACCGACCTCGGCTGGACTCGCAGCGAGTTCACGCTGGCCAGCTCTTCCGCCTTCGTGATCGGCGGCTTCGCCGGCCTCGTGATTGGGCCGATGGTCGACAAGTACGGACCGCGGCCACTCATGCTGGTCGGTGCGGTCGGCTACGGTGGCGCGCTGCTGCTCACCTCGCAGGTCGAGACGCTGTGGCAGTTCATCGCGCTGCAGATCATCGCCGGCGGCGTTGGCTCCGCGCTCGTCGGTCCGCTCGTCGTCAACGTCGCCGTCTCTCGATGGTTCGTGATCCGCCGCGGATGGGCGCTCGCGATCGGTTCGATGGGCGTCTCGCTCGCCTCGGTGGTGATGCCGCTGACGATGACGACCGTCGTCGACGGAACGAGCTGGCGCACTGGTTATGTCGTGCTGTCAGCGCTCGTCTTCGTTCCGCTGATCCTGATCTCGCCGTTCATGCGGCGCAGCCCGGAAGACCACGGCCTGCTGCCCGACGGCCGGATCGAGAGCGCATCGAAGACCGCTGAGGAGCAACAGGCGCTCGCCCAGATCCAGAGCGACCACGACAATTCGCTGACCCGTCCTGAGGCGCTGCGCACCGCCGCCATCTGGCTGCTGGTAATCGCCTTCGGCATCAACATTGCTGGGCTCTCCGCCATGTTCGTCCACGGCATCCCGTTCATGACCGAGGCCGGCTTCACACGCACCGAGGCCGCCGCCGCCTTCAGCGTCACGGGGGTCGCCAACTTCGCCTCGAAATTCCTCTGGGGCTGGGGCCTGCAGCGCTTCCCCGGCAACCGCCTCGCCGCCGGCGCCTTCACCAGCTCCGCGACCGGCGTGCTGCTGATCATCCTCGCCAACGATCTCGAGCTGATGCCGCTGCTCGTCGTCGCCTTCATCTTCTTCGGCATCGGTTTCGGCGGCACGATCCCGATCAGCGAATTCCTCTGGGCCAACTACTTCGGCCGCCGCTACCTCGGCGCCGTTCGCAGCATCGGCATGCCGTTCACCGTGCTCTTCGGCTCACTCGGCCCGATCGCCGTCGCGGTCTACTTCGACGCGACCGATGGCTACGGCGGCGCGTTCATCGGCCTCGCGCTCGTCTACGCGCTCGCCGGTGCCGCTGTCTGGGTCTCGCGGCGTCCGACGAAGCCGGTGGGCGTCGCTGTCGAGGGCTAGGTGCTAGTCCGCGGAGCTGACGATTCTTCGATCCGCCCTGTCCCAGACCTCGGGCCAGCCGCAGATCTGGTAGAACTTCGTTAGAGGAGAGTCAGTGATTCGAGCGCTTCCCGCCGTCCTACTCACGCTGATCGTGCTCGCCGCAGCCTGCGACGAGCCATCGGATGCTGACGGCCGATTGGCCGATGAAACAGCCACCGGCACCGTCGAACCAACCGCCAGTTCGACGACGGTCGCACCGACCGCAGTCCCGCTGCCCAACCTCGAACCCGCGCTCTGGTTCGGCGAAGTCGAAGGAGCGCCGCTCACAGTCGCTCTCAGCCCCCCATTGCGACCGAACGATGACGCATGGAGCGTCACGCTGGAGGATGCCCGCCTGCGCTGCGAACCGACCGCTACCGCGAGCGGATGGACGCTCGCGGAGTGTCGCGGGCTCAGAGCGGGCGTCGATCTGCGTCTGGACGTACCGGCGTCGACCGGCGAGCCGATCCTGTTGGAGGTGACTGATTTCTCTCAAGGAAGCGGGAAGCCTATTGAAGTCACGCTAAACCGGGTCCCGCCCGACACTGGCCCGGTGAGTTCCACCAACGTGCAGGTGCAGTGGAGCGCGGAGTTTGAGGACGGTGATTTCACCGACATCTGGAGCGCGGACGGGGTCGTCTTCGCCCCTGACAAGGACAGCTTCATTGACCTGCTCGACGCTGAATCCGGTGAGTTCTTGTCCTTGATAGATATCTATGACGAGCCGATCGGCGGCGACTCAGTGGACGACGCGGTACTGAACGTCAAAGCGCGCGACGGAATCCTCTACGCCGCGACGAGAGCGCGCGGCGTTCTGATCTACGACGTGCGCGACTCGTTGGAGCCCGGATGGCTCGGTCAATACCTGCGGCCCCAGGACGACGATCCATCGTGGAATATCCACAACATCTACCTCTCACCAGTGCGCGACATTCTGTACGTGATCAACACCACCGAGGCCCCGGGGGATCTGCGCCTACTCGATGTCTCCGACCCGGCGAATCCCACTGAGATCGGCCGCTACCAGCTCGATACAGAGAATCCCGACGCCAAGCCGCACGACGTCCACGTGGTGGTACGCGACGGTCGCGAGATCGCCTACTTGAACTACTGGGCGGCCGGGCTGCTCATTCTCGATGTGACCGACCCCGCCGACGTCACGGAGCTGGGGACGTGGATTCCAGCGGAGGGCGACAGTCATGCGGGCTGGGCGTTCGAGATCGACCAGAGGTACTACTACGCGCACACCGGGGAAGGCTCAGGCCAATACCTGACCATTCTTGACGTCACCGACCTCACAGCGCCGAGCGCGATTTCCGAGTACAGCTCGCGCGACACCATCTCGATTCACAACGTTGAGGTCGTCGACGGGATCGCTTACATCTCCTACTACCTCGATGGGCTGCGAGTGGTCGACCTGCGTGACCCACAACACCCGGTCGAGATCGGCTACTACGACACTGTCCCGCACGATGCCGAGAATCGCCTGTTCCAGGGCGCGTGGGGAGTGCACGTGGATGGTGCGTATGTGTACGTCTCGGACAAGGAAGCCGGGGCGTTCGCGTTTTCGGTGGAGATCCCGGAGCGCTAGCCAGCGCTACTCCGCGCTCGACACGTTCGACACGTTCGAGGCCATCACACCCAGGATCTCGTAGACCACGTTCGCAGCCGCGATCGCCGTCACCTCAGCGTGGTCGTAGGCCGGAGCCACCTCCACCACATCCGCGCCGACGATATCGATGCCCGCCAGCCCTCGGAGCATCCCGACCAGCTCGCGGCTGGAGAAGCCAGCGACCTCGGGTGTGCCGGTGCCAGGGGCGAATGCCGGGTCCAACACATCGATGTCGATCGAGAGGTAGACGGGGTGGTCGCCGACGCGCTCCCGGATGCGGGCGACCATGCCGGTGACGCCAAGCACCTCGATCTCCTGGGTTCCGAGGACGGAGAAGCCCATGCCCGCGTCCTCGGTCAGATCGCCTTCGCCGTAGAGCGAGCCGCGGATACCGACGTGCATGGAGTGGCCCTCGATGAACAGCCCTTCCTCGGCAGCTCGACGGAACGGCGTGCCGTGCGTGTACGGCGCGGACATGTACGTGTCCCACGTATCGAGGTGCGCGTCGAAGTGCACGAGGGCGACCGGGCCGTGCTTGCGGTTCACGGCGCGCAGCAGCGGCAGCGCGATCGTGTGATCACCACCCAACGAAACGATGCGCGGGGCTGACTCCAGCAGCTCGTTCGCACCCGCCTCGATCTGCACGATCGCGTCATCGATGTTGTAGGGGCTGACAGCGAGATCGCCGGCGTCGACGACCTGCTGGTCGTGGAACGGCGCAACGCCCAACGCGGGGTGATGCGAACGCAGCAGCCGCGATCCGGCGCGAATCGCCTGCGGTCCGAAGCGCGCTCCGGAGCGATACGACGTCCCAGCATCGAACGGCACGCCAACGATACTGACGTCCCAACTTTCGACATCACGCGGCTCCGGCAGCCGAGCGAACGTTGCCGGCCCCATGAAGCGCGGGAACTCGCGCCCATCCGGCGGCCCCAGGTTGCCGCCATCCTCGGTGAACTCGGTGCTCACGAGGGCGACTCCAGCGATCCCTCGCCCCAGCGTTCGAGGTGCGTGAACTCCTCGACGGATCGCCGGCGCAGCTTCGTCAGCGATTGCACCGGGCGGCCGAACGGAATCACCGCCGCCACCGCCACATGCTCGGGGATATCGAGCAGCGCCTTCAGTCGCGGCTCCTCGGCGATTGGCATCGTGGTCAGCGTGCCGCCGTAGCCCTCGGCGCGCGCCGCCAGCAGGATGTTCCACGCGAACGGGTAGACCGAGCCACCGCTGATCACGCCGACACGGTCGAGGTCCTGATCAATCGACGCGACGACTTTCAGGTCGACGCAGACCACGAGCACCACCGGCGCGTTCGCTACCGGCTCCGTCAGCCCGCGCGGCGGTGGCGTCGCCTCGATCTCCTCGGCGGTCACCCGAGGTGGGTCGATCGTGTTCCACGGATTCTCGCCATTCGCCCGCTGTGCCTGATAGCGCTTCGCCGCCGGTGCCGCCAGATCAGCGATTGCACGCTTCGTCGAGTGGTCGCGCACGACGATCACCTGGCCGCCCTGTCGGTTCCCGCCTGTCGGCGCGAACCGCGCGTTCTCGAAGAGCCGATGCAGCAGTTCGTCGGGCACCGGGTCGTCAGTAAATTCACGCGCTGAGAACGCGGACCGCATCACCTCGTAGAGTTCCATGCGCCTCTCCTCCCACTGTCCTCGATCGTTCGAGGCGCCGCAGCGTCCCCGCAACTTACTCCGCGCCAGCTCGACTGGCGGAGGTCTGTCAGCGGCCCTGCCAGACCGGGTCGCGCTGTTCGACGAACGCCTGCGCGCCCTCCCAGTAGTCCTCGCTGTCATAGAGGACATCGACGGTAGCGAACTGGCGCTTGCCGATGCGGCTCATCGCATCCTGGAAGCTCATCGATTCGACGGCACGTGCGACCTCTTTGATCGCGGCATGGACCAGTGGAGGGCCGCCCGCCAGCAGCTGGGCGCACTCGCGGGCGCGCTCCATCAGCTCGTCCACCGGGACCACCTCTTTGACCAGACCCCAGCGATGCGCCTCCTCGGCGTCCATCCAGCGTCCCGTGAGCAGCAGATCCATCGCCACGTGGTACGGGATGCGCTTCGGCAGCTTGCAGGTCGCTGCGTCGGCCAGGGTGCCGGCCTTGATCTCGGGCAGCGCGAAGGATGACTCGTTGGTCGCGATGATCAGGTCGGCGGACAGCGCCAATTCGAAGCCGCCGCCAACGGCCATTCCACTGACGGCGGCGATCACCGGCTTGTTCAAGTCGCGAAGCTCCTGCAGACCGCCGAAGCCACCGACTCCATAGTCGCCATCGACAGGATCGCCACTCGCGGCCGCCTTGAGATCCCAGCCTGCTGAGAAGAACCGATCCCCGGCGGTGGAGATGATCGCCACACGCAGTTCGGGATCGTCTCGGAACGCCTGAAACGTCTCGCCCATCAGGCGGCTGGTCGCGAGATCGATGGCGTTGGCCTTCGGACGGTCCAGTATCACTTCCAGAACGGCGCCATCCTGGCGGGTCTTGATGACGTCAGTCACTGCGCACCTCTCTCATCCCGATCGGGTTGGGCGATAGTAAGCATGCGGCGCAGCAGTGAGCACGATCGAGCCGACGCGATGTTGCCATCGCGCCAGCGTTAGATCGGTTTGCTCGGTTCAGTGCCTCAGGCGCGGGAGGTGGACGATCATCCCCTGACGCTCGCCAGGCCGTTCTGGACGCCCTCGGTCGCCCATCCGTTCCACGGCAGGGTGAAGAACTTGTAGCCCTTGGCGATCAAGTCCGAGAGTTCGAGGCCGGGCGGGATGAAGTACAAGCCTGGCACCACCCCGGCGTTCGCACAGGCAGCCGCAATCTTGTCCAGCGCCTCCACGTACTTGGGGTTCGGGTAGTCCAGCGCAACATCGAGGTTGATCGAGAGGTCCGACGGACCGATCAGCAGCACGTCGATCCCGGGTACGGCGAGGATTTCCTCGATGTTGTCCAGCGCCTCGATGGTCTCGATCATCGGGATGACCAAGAGCTGCTCGTTCACCGCGTCCATGTAGTCGCGGTAGGAGCTGTACTCGCCCCACTCGCCCTTCACCCCGGAGGAGCTGCGCATGCCATCGAACGGGTACTTGCACCACTGGACCATGTTGGCGGCCTCTTCAGGGGTGTTCACCATCGGCACGATGATGCCCTTGGCGCCGAGGTCCAGCGCGTAGCAGATCTGGTCGGCTCGGTTCTCCCCAACTCGGATGATCGGAACCGCGCTCTTGCCGCGCATGGCCTGGAGTTGCGGCTGGAGTTGCTTGATCTCGACGGGTGAATGCTGGGTGTCGAAGAGCAGGAAGTCATAGCCCGAGTCAGCCAGGAAGCCGACCTCGCTATTCACGGATGCGGTCGCCCCGATGACGGGCTCACCGGCCTTCAAACGGTCTTTGGCAGAGTTCATGTAGCGAAACCTCCAGTGTCAGGCTGCGGATGCGGTTGTGATCGGACCCAGTCGCCGTGGACGCCAGGAAGATCACACCGTGGGGAAATCTAGCAGACTGCCTGGACCGAGCGGCGAGCGGACAACGGCGTGATGCCGCTAGTCGACGGCGACCTGCGCGCGATACTTCGCGCGCGAGTCTCGCGGCTGCAGCTCCTCGCCGCAGTCGGAGCAGACGACCTGCGACTCCGGGTGCCCGCCGCAGTCGCGATGCGACACCTCGAGCGGTGGGCCGTCGGCGCCGGCCAGGTGCCGGTCGCCCCACTGCAGGAGGCCGATCATCACCGGGTACAGCTCGCGACCGGCCGAGGTCATGCGGTACTCGAAGCGCTCTGGGCGTTCCTGATAGCGCACTCGCTCAAGGATGTCGTGCTCGACCAATGTCTGGAGTCGGCTCGTCAGCACGTTACGCGCGATCGGCAAACTGTTCGCGAACTCCTCGAAGCGACGCTTTCCGTTGAAGGCGTCGCGCAGCACGAGCAGCGTCCAGCGTTCGCCCACGATGTCGAGCGTGCGCGCCACGGAGCAGTGCAGGTCGGAGAGTTGTACGCCTCGCATTCGCGGAGCCTAGCAGTAGTCAGTTGCACCGAACAACTGACCTCTGTACGGTCCGCTCGACGAACCACCCGCGACAGCAGTGAGGCCGCCCATGACCACCGACCAGCAGGCCGAATTCGGCCGCCTCCAGAGCTACCTCAACACCCAGGGCGAACGAAACTCCCACACCGAACTCTGGCCACGCGTGGTCAAAGCGCGCATGGAACTCCTGGACTGCCTGGCGAAGGTGACCGAGGAGCAGGCAGCCTGGGCTCCGACCGACGACGACTGGAGCATCAAGGAAGTCGCCCTGCACATCCTCAACAGCTCACGCAGCGTCCGCCGCATCGTCCAGGCGCTCTCCACGGGCGAGACCGCTGACTCCTCGGGCATCGAACCGCCGCGCAAAACTACCGATGCGCCGGTCGCCGAACTCTACAACGAGCTACGCGACGACGGCATCGAGTGGACCATCGCTATCGCCGCGCTCCCGCAGACACCACCACTCGAACCGACGGCGAACCACTCGATGTTCGGCGATCTGCACGCACGCGCCTGGCATCTCTTCGAGCGTGTGCACGACCTCGATCACATGAACCAGATCGAAGCTGTGAAGCAGGCGGAGGGGTACCCGGCCGCATGACGCTCAAGGTCTCGGTCGGGTTCGGTCTTCGCGACGAGGACTGGGAAGGTGCCGCCACCTGGGCCGTCGAATGCGAGCGGCTCGGGGTCGACAGCATCTGGAACGCCGAGACATGGGGCTTCGACGCCGCGACCCCGCTCGCGTTCATCGCCGCCCGCACCTCGAAGATCAAGCTCGGCACCGGCATCATGCAGGTGGGCGCACGCACACCCGCCAACGTTGCGATGATCGCGCTCACGCTCGCCTCGATGTCTGGCGACCGCTTCATGCTCGGCCTCGGCACCAGTGGCCCGCAGGTAATCGAGGGCTGGCACGGCACCTCGTTCGCGCGCCCGTACACGCGGCTGCGTGAGACCGTCGAAATCGTCCGGCTCGCCAGCAGCGGCGAGCGACTCGCTTACGAGGGCAACGCATTCCAGCTCCCACTCCCCGGCGGCGAGGGACGCGCGATCCGTCCCGGCGCTCCGTCGCGCCATATCCCGATCTACCTCGCCACGCTCGGCCCGCGCAGTCTGGAGCTGACCGGCGAGCTGGCCGATGGCTGGATCGCCTCCTCCTTCATGGCGGAGCACGCCGATGTCTTTCTCAAGCACATCCGAGCAGGCACCGAGCGGGCCGGTCGCTCGTTCGACGACATCGACCGCCGCGCCGGCGGTGTCGTGCAGTTCGGCGACCTCGATCAGCTGATTCCACCTCGGAAGCCCGGCTTTGCGTTCGAGATGGGCGCGATGGGCTCGCCCGAGCACAACTTCTACCGCGATGCCTACGCGCGACAGGGCTACGAGGAGCTGACGCAAGAGGTGCTGAAGCTGTGGCTGGAGCGCCGCCGCGAAGAGGCCGCCGCGCTGATCCCGGACGAGTTCGTCACCCGGTCCAATTTCCTCGGCAGCGAGGAGCAGGTGCGCGACCGCATTCGCGCCTATCGTGACAACGGCATCACCACCCTGAGCCCCGCGCCCGCGGGTGACACGCTCGAGGAGCGACTGACCACCCTCGGTCGCTTCATGGACCTCGTCGCTGATGTGAATGCCGAAGGAGCCTAATCCCGATGTCCGACGACGCCTTCCACCTCACCGTCGCGCAGATCCTCGATGGATCGATCACCCCGATCGACGCTCCCGATGAGGCGTCCTACCTCGAGGAGTGGACCAAGTCCGCGGCTCCACTAGCCGACCCCGTGACCAAAGCGGTGGCCGGTGGAGCGATCGCGGATCGGCTCGCGTGGGTCTTCGTCGCGGGTTATCAGGCAGCGTTGCGCCGCGTTTTTCCGGAACTGCCGGTGGACGGCTTCGCTGCCTATGTCGCATCGGAAGATCGCAATGGCGAGCTACCGGGGGTTGCGGTCCTGGAACACAAGGATGGCTTCTCGCTCGCCGGGAACAAGACGTGGGTGGCCAGCTCGGATCACGTTCAGCACCTGGTGATCTCAACCGGTGAGCGCGAGGAGACGTGCTTCTACCTGATCCACCGCGATGCCGAGGGCGTCTCCATGCTCACCTACGACCGCGCCAGCTACCTGGGCGACATGTCTCAGGGGCGCGTCACCCTCGAGGATGCCTTCGCTCCGCCCGATCGAGCGCTTGCGGAGCCGGTTCGGTCACGTTCGTTCAGCAACGCTGAGCCGCTCCACGTCCTCGCCGCCACCGCCGCCTTCATGCTGAGCCACACACACTCCCGAGGTGGCCCAGTCTCCCTCGAAGGCCGCGCGCTCGCTGCGATCGCGGCCTGTTCGGCGCTGGCTGAGGCGGAGCTGACCGAGCCACAAGTGACGCTCGGTCTCGTTGGCGTTGCTGCCGAGGTCCAGGCCGCCGCCACCGAGTTCGAGGCATTCCTCTGGGAAGCAGATGAGGCGCTGCTGGAGCGTTGGACCGCCGACCGCCGCCTGATCAACATGTTCTCCGCGGGACTGGAACGCCGCGCCGGCGCCTGAGTACCACAACAGCAGAAGGAGCATCCGATGGCAGACGAAGTCTTGATCGAAGTCGCAGACCGCGTCGCGACAATCACCCTCAACCGCCCTGATGCGATGAACGCGATGAACCCGGAGCTATCCACCGGACTGACTGACGCCTTCCGTCGAGTGGACACGGACGACGACATCCGCGTTGCCATCCTCACCGGCAACGGCCGCGC
>JABIST010000202.1 GCA_018700215.1 Dehalococcoidia bacterium
GGAACCAGTCGCGCGCCGCGAGCTGCTCATCGGCCAGCGCGTCCAGCTCATCGTGCAGCGGAGCGGCGATCACGCCCACCGCCTGCAGCTCGCGGAACAGCCGCTCCTTGTCGAGCGGTGCGATCAGCTCCGCCAGCTCGCCATCCAGCTCGTCGCGATGCTCCAGTCGCCCAGTCCCGGCGGCAAAGCGAGTATCCGAGGCAAGCGCGGGGGCACCGAGCACGCCGCACAGCGCCACGAACTCCTCGTCCGTTCCAACGTCGATCGCGATCCACTGATCCTCGCCCACCGTCGCGTAGACGTTGTGCGGTGCGTGGTGCGGATGCGTGTTGCCCTGCGGCGGCGCCACCCGACCGTTCATCGTGTAATCGAGGATGAATTCGCCGATGTTCGGCAGGAACGCCTCCGCCAGCGGCATCTCAACCTGCTGCCCCTCGCCCGTCCGATCGCGATGCCGTAGCGCCATCACCACCGCATATGCTCCCAGCACGCCCGCGTTGCCGTCCGCGCTCAGCGAAGTGCCCGTGTAGGCCGGACTCGCGTCGGTGTACCCGCGCAGATAGTGATGCCCAATCATCGCCTCGGCATGCATCCCAAACACTCGGTAGTTCTTGTACGGCCCGCTGATCCCGAACCCGGGCATCCGAAGCATGATCAGCCTTGGGTTCACCGCCTTCAGCTCTTCCCAGGTGATGCCCGCCTTCTCAATCGTCTCCGGCACGTTGTTCTCGACGAACACATCACAGACCTCGATCAGCCGCAGGAACGCCGCCTTCCCCTCCGGCGTCATGATGTCGCACGCCATCGACTTCTTGTTGCGCGAGTGCGAGTTGAACGCCGGACTGCGGTTCCAGCGATCGTCCTTCGGATCGAAGTCCGGGTAGGCGGCAAGCAACTGCCCCCGCTCCCCCGCAATCCGCGCCTGCTCTTGCGTCAGCGTCTGGTCCGCCCCCCGCGACGACGTCTGGATCCGCGTAATCGGCTCGACGCGGATCACCTCGGCTCCCCACTCCCCCAGAAGCTGCGTCACATGCGGGCCGGCCCAGACCACGGTAATGTCCGCGACCCGGATCCCCTCGAGCGGTCGCGACGCGCTCCCCGGCGCGACCGGTGTGGCCGACGAGCCCGCGCCGGCCGGTGGTGCCTCCGCGGCCAACCACGGGTTCTCCAGCTTCAGCGCCTCGTTGTGCTCGCCGAGCAGCGGCGCACGACGTGGCTGCGGGCGAGGCGACGCGGACATGATCATCGGGCGACCCGGGTACTCAATCGGTCCGGTCTCCGGGTGGTCAATCGTGTCCCAGGCACCTCGATCTCGGTAATGCGGATCGCTCAGCAGATCCGCCGGCGTCAGCACCGCGCCACCCAGGATCCCAAGCTCCTGCGCCCGTGCGATCGCCTCCACCTTCGGCGTCCGCATCAGGTACTCGTGCCACGAATTCTCGACCTCCTCGACCAGCTCCTCCGGAATGAACGCAGCAGGCTTGTAGAGATCCTCGTTCGCGATCAGGTCCTCACGGCCGATCCACGCGAGCAGCATCGGCACGCGCTGGCCAGCCGCGACGACGATCACGTGGCCGTCTTCGCACTCGCGTACGCCGTAGCCCATCCGGATGTCGGTCCCGCCACGTTTCGCGGCCACGCCGGTATAGGCCGCCGCGGTCAGGTAGATCGTCCGCCGGTCGCGGCAGCCCGCCTGGCACTCGTACACAGCGAGGTCGATGTGGTCGCCCGGGCCTCCGCGTTCGACTCGGAAGCGCGCGAGCATCGCCGCCAATGCCGCCGCCACTCCAGCGTGGTAGTAGGCGTTGTGGCCACCGAGCTTGAGCGGCTCTCGATCGATGTGCCCGTTCAGCAACATCGGCCCACCGATCGCCTCCAGCGTGATTTCGGAACCGCGATAGTCGCGATACGGCCCGCTTTGCCCAAACGGCGTAATCGAGCAAACCACGAGATCATCGCGCCCTGCCGACAACGCATCCCAGCCAATGCCCAGCGCGTCCGGCTTCCCTGGATCAAAGTCCTCGAACACGATCTGAGCGGTCGCGGCCAGCTTCCGCACAGCCGCCGCGCCCTCGTCCGTCTCGACGTCGAGCGTGACCGAGCGCTTGTTGGTGTTGAGGTGAAGGAATAGCCCGGACTTCTCCAGGTGCACATCGTCACCGAAGAACGGTCCGAAGCGGCGCGACGGATCGCCCTCGGGCGGCTCGACCTTGATCACGTCGGCGCCGAAGTCGGCGAACAGCTTCGTCGCGTACGGCCCGGCGACGCTGCGCGTGAGATCGAGAACGCGAATCCCCTCGAGCGGTCCGGCCATATCCCACCCCCAAGCACGGATCCGAGGTCGGCGCATCATACGCGTTGTAATGCGGCCTCGTGCGGGAGGGGCTCGGCTGTGTGCCGCCCCGGAGCTACCCCGCCGCCGGCTCACCCCAGTGCAGCAACCAGAACTCGTACGAATCCTGCAGCGCCAACCACGACGCCTCGACAACGTCCGTCGAGGCCCCCACCGTCCGCCACAGATGCAGCCGGTCGCCGCTCTCGATCAGTACCCGCACCGCCGCATCCGCTCCAGCGCCCGAATCGATGATCCGCACCTTGTAGTCCACCAGGTGCACCTGCTCGATCTCCGGATGCACCTCAATCAGCGCCTTCCGCACCGCCGCATCCAGCGCGGACACCGGCCCGTTCCCGTCCGCCGCCACCTGCGACAGATGCTCGCCGATCCGCAGCTTCACCATCGCCTCGGACTGCATCTCCGTGTGATCGCTGCCGTTCTCCAGATGCCGCCGCCGCTGCACGATCAAGAAGTCTTCGAGGTTGAACGGCCGCTCGTATCCCTCCTGCAACCGACGCACCAGCAGCTCAAAGCTCGCCTCCGCCGACTCGAATTGGTACCCCCGCGCCTCCTGCGCCTTCACCTGCTCCAACGCCTCCGAGGCCTGAGCGTCGCTCAGATCCAGCTCCACCCCCTGCTCCCGCAGCTTCGCCAGCACGTTCCGCCGCCCCGAAAGCTCCGAGACCAGCACCCGCTCCTGGTTCCCCACCCGCGAAGGATCGATGTGCGTGTACGACCCCGGCGACCGCGTGATCGCCGCCACATGCAGCCCCGCCTTGTGCGCGAACGCTCCCGAGCCCACGTACGGCTGCTGCGGATCCGGAATCAGATTCGCCAGCTCCGTCGCAAACAGCGCCGTCTCCGTCAGCCGCGCAAGCTGCTCGTCGCTCACCACGTCCAGGCCCAGCTTCAGCTTCAGGTTCGGAATCACCGAAATGATGTTCGCGTTCCCCGTCCGCTCACCCCACCCGTTCAGGCACGCCTGCACCTGCGTCGCGCCCTCCTCCACCGCAATCAGCGTGCTCGCCACCGCCTGGTCCGTGTCGTTGTGACAGTGAATGCCAATCTTGCAGCCCACCACCGATTCCCGAACCGCCGCCACCGCCGCCCGAATCTCCGCCGGCACCGCCCCACCGTTGGTGTCGCACAGCGTCACCGTCGAGGCCCCCGCCCGTTCCGCCGCCCGCAAGCTCGCCAGCGCGTACTCGGAATCTTCGAGGTACCCGTCGAAGAAGTGCTCCGCGTCGAAGATCACCTCGCGCCCCTGCTCGCGCAGGTACTTCACCGAGTCCCCGATCATCGAGAGGTTCTCTTCCTCCGTCGTCCCCAGCACATCGAGCACCTGCTTCTTCGACGACTTCCCCACCAGCGTGATCGCCGGCGTCCCAGCGTTCAGCACACTCCGCAGCGCCTCGTCACTCTCGACGTCCCCACCAGCCCGCCGCGTCGACCCGAACGCCACCAGCGTCGCGTGCTTCAGCTCAATCTCCTTCGCCCGCTCGAAAAACTCCGCGTCCTTCGGATTCGACCCCGGGTACCCACCCTCGATGTAGTGCACACCCAGCTCGTCCAGCTTCTCCAGGATCAGCAGCTTGTCCTGCAGCGAGAGGCTCAGCCCCTCCATCCCCAGCCCATCGCGCAGCGTCGTGTCATACAGCCGAATATCTTCGGCCTTCGGCAGAAACGGGCTCTTCGGCCCCCTCGTGCCATCCGGGCTATCAGTCGTCGAATCAGTAGGGGAGGTCATATCGATGTGGCTCACTCTGTCGCTTCGCCCCGCGATCAAACAGCATCGCGCGGCGGCGGTTGGACGTGGGAAGTGCCTCGAGAGTGCCGGAGGACGCGCGAGGCGGCTAGCCCAAAATCAGCGACGCCGACGGTCGGGGGGACCGTGCGGCTCGCACCACCTTGGAGAGTATTCGCGCCTTGCTCATCGTCCATCCAGTCTAGACTGGCCCCCGCTCACCCAGCAATGAAGGAATCCCCTCGCCACAGCAATAAGAGGATCACCCCTGCGCCAGCAATGAGAGAACAACCCGTGTCTGACCCCACCTCCGACCCCACGCCCTCCGCCCCCGTCGATCGCCCCACCTCCCGACTCGTCCTCCTCGACGACGCCGATCGCATCCTCCTCTTCCGCGCCGCCAACGAGGCCGACCCCGATGCCTTCTGGTTCACCCCCGGCGGCGGCGTCGAGCCCGGCGAAACCTACGAAGAAGCCGCCCACCGCGAACTCCACGAAGAGACCGGCCTCACCAACGCCACCCTCGGCCCCTGCCTCTGGACCCACGAAATCACCCGCCGATTCGCCCCGGACCACGCCCTCCACTTCCGCTCCCGCTACTACCTCATCCGCACCCAATCCTTCGACCCCGAACCCGCCGTCCTCCTCCCCGAGGAGGACTACATGCTCGAGCCCGACTGGTGGCGCTGGTGGACCCTCGACGAACTGCACGCCCACGAGGGCCCCGAAATCCTCGTCCCCCGGCGCCTCCCCCAGCTCCTCGCCCCCATCCTCGAAGGCACCCTCCCCGCCGCACCCATCGACCTCAACCGATGACCACCCAACCTCACGAGGGCACCCGCACCGACCCAATCCCCCGCCCCGGCGCCCGCGTCCTCCTGCTCGACGCGAACGACCACCTCCTCATGTTCCGCACCGCCCCAGACCCCGACCACCCCGAGGACGAAATCATCTGGATGACCCCCGGCGGCGGCTCAGACCCCGGCGAATCCCCCGAAGACACCGCCCGCCGCGAACTCCTCGAAGAAACCGGCTTCTCCCCACCACTCGGCCCCTGCGTCTGGGTCCGCGACTGGATCTGGTACTACGGCGCCCACGACACCTGGTTCGACACCCGCGAGTACTTCTACCCCGCCCGCCTCGAAACCTCCGCCCCTGACCTGCAACCCCAGGAGGACGACGAAATGGTCTCCCTCCTCTCCCACCGCTGGCTCACCCTCGAAGAGATCCGCACCTCCCCCGAGATGGTCTCCCCACTCCGCCTCGCAGAACTCCTCCCGCCGATCATCGCCGGCAACTACCCCGAAGAGCCCCTCCAGACCGGCCAGTAGCGCCAGCTACCCCAGCGTCTTCACGAGGACCAGCGCCGCGTCATCCTCACTCCACAGCGTCAGCATCTCCTCCAACGGCACGAACCCCACCGCGCGATAGAACGCCCGAGTCCGCTCGTACTGCGGATCCGGCGTCGAGGGCCCACGGGTCTTCACCTGAAGAAACGTCACCCCCTCCCTCCGCAGCCAAACCTCCGACGCCTCCACCAACGCTCGACCAGCCCCGCCACGATGCCGGTCCGCCCGCACCCCCATCACCAGCACCTCCGCCGATTCCGGATAGTGCCGCTTCACCGTCAGAAACCCCACCACCTCGCCACCATCCCGAGCGATGAACGTCGGCAGCACCTCAATGTCGCGCACGTACTGCGCGTTCGCCTCGGCAATCCCAAACCACTCCGGCAACCCCTCGAGGATCGGCGCACACACCACCGACTGCCCCAGCAGCGGTCCCTCGGCCTCAATCGACACGCTCATCCGAACCCCCCCGCCGTCGCGAACAACCTACTCCCACCTCTGGATCAACAAGAACAACCACACGACGAGCGCCAGCGAGTCGCAAAGAGCGGGCCGGCGGGCGGCTAGCCCGCCGACATCCAGGGCGGGCGGGTGGGAGATCCCAAGAAACACGTCGCGAGCGACAGCTCGCGGCCTTCGTCCCTCTTCGCCCCGGAACTCCAACTCAAACTCACGAACCCGCCACCCAGCTCCCGAAGGGAGCCCAACCCATGCCGCGAGCTCCCGCGAGCGACCTTCACTCCCCCTCCACACCACCCCGTCCTCCGACACCCCCCAGCCTCGGGGGCCCACCCCCGGCTCCCGACC
>JABIST010000019.1 GCA_018700215.1 Dehalococcoidia bacterium
CGAGCTCGAACGCTGCAATTTCCTGGTTCCGTCGAACCGTGGCCGCGATGCGAACGAGTACATCACACGGCACGAGCCGCACCGTGAGCCGATTCGCGCGCTGAACAATGATCGCGTCTTCGACGCGCAGACCGAGTTCTGACGCGACCGACGTCGTTGCGGTCAACGCTCGCGAGACCTCTGTTGATTCCATCGCCTCTTCTCCTCGCCGCCTCTCTCCGTCGCTCCCACCGCAAGGTCTCAGAATGCTTCGTGGCGCTCTTCTGGGTCTCCTTCGGAGGCGATCCTACCCGCCCGCCCTTTCCGGGAGTCACGGGGGACTTCGAGTGATGTTGACGTTGGGAATTTCTGGCAAGACCGCAGTTTCCGAGGATGCAGGAGCGGCGAGCTGGCGCTCGTTCGTTGAGTCAGCATTCCAGGGGTGATTCCGGCGGTAGGTTGGGGGCATTGCGAAGTCTTGCGCTGGGGTGATCGATGGATGTGACTGAGATGGAGCGGGTGTGGGGGGAACTGGCGCCGCCGGCGTGGGTGGATTCGGCGCGGGCGATTTATGAGCTGTTGCCGTTTCAGCGGTATCGGCAGTTGCCGTTCGTGGATGTGGCGTACGACCCGAGGCGGGAGGAGCACTGGGCGGATGCGGCGCGGGTGGCTGATTTTGCGTCGCAGCTTCCGGATGGTCGAGGGACAGTGGTCGATATTGGGCCGGGGGACGGGTGGCCTTCGATTCCGTTGGCGGTGGCGTTGCCGGATGCGGAGGTGGTGGGGGTGGAGCCTTCTCCTCGGCGGGCGGGGGTGTGTGCGGCGAATGCGGGGCGGCTGGAGGTTGGGAACGTTTCGTTCGTGACGGGGGATGCTTCGTCGCTGCCGCTGGGGGATGGGTGCGCGGATCTGGTGGTGGCTTCGTATTCGCTGGAGGAGTGTGCGGATCCGCTGGCTGCGTTGCGGGAGGTTCGTCGAGTGTTGCGACCGGGTGGGGTGGTGCGGGTGGCGTATCAGCGGTGGGAGTTGCCGGCGCCGGAGGTGGAGAGTGTGACGCTGCTGGAGGGGGCGGGTGGGACGCTGCTGGTTCAGTACGCGCGTCGGACGTTGGAGCCGGCTCGGGAGCGTCGGTACACGCTGGTGGTGCCGGGGGCGGGTGAGGCGGCGGCGATTCACTCGGAGGCGGTGGTGGCGGCGGCATCGGAGGAGCGGGTGCTGGGGGAGACGCGGCTGCGGGACGGGTCGCCGCTGGGGGTGGAGCTGCTGGAGCGGCTGGCGCCGTATGCGGTGGCGTCGTTGGCGGTGGAGCTGAGTCGGTGGACGACGGGATGGTTGATGGAGGCGCTCTCGGAAGCTGGGTTCGCGGAGGTGCGGGGGACGCTGCATTCGGGGGAGCGCGGTCGGGCGTACGGGCGGGAGCGGATTGCGTCGGGGGATGCGGTGGACCTCGAGGAGTTCGGGGTGCTGAGTTGGGAGATTGGTGAGCGGGCGGCGTCGACGGATGGGGAGGGGATGGTGACTGCCCGGAAGTAGGGGGGGCAAGGAGCGGGTGGTGGTCGGGTGATGGGGAGCAAAGTGGTCTCGGAGTTCGTTACCCTGAACCTCGAACTGTTCGCTGGGACATGGGGGCATGATGGTTAGCGCGACTCCAGAGCGCCTGCGCGACGACGCGGCAAGCCTGTTTCGTGAGCCCGGTCTTCCCGAGTCGTTCGCCTTCTTCGAGGAGCTGTCGCCGCTGAATCAGCGGCTGTTCGCAGTTGAACTGTGGGGGGCGCTATCCCGGGTTTCGATCAGTCAGAACGAACAGGCGCTCGCGGAGTTCGTGGAACTGGTGGAGGGCTGGGAAGCGACTGCCGAGCTTGATGCCGCGCCCGAGGTGAAAGAACTGTTGGCGCGACCGAAGCGTTATCGGGCCGTCTAACGCTACAGGTTCTGGATGTTGCCGCCGCGTCTGGTGTTGCTCCACGACGGGTGAGTTCCGCAGTACTCGAGCCTTACGATTCTCTCCTGTTCGTCGATCCGATAGAGCAGGCGGGTGCCGCGGCTGGCACTGATCATGAATTGGTAGAGACCGAGCTGCTGACCACGCAGAGCCTTCATTCCGGTGGTGGGATCGGAAGGTGTGTGGCGCAGGTGAAGTTCGACGAACCGCTGGACGCGGCGCTGGTGTCCGTCTGGAAGCGCGACGAATCCATCGAAGTACTCGTCGGATCCTTCAACGCTGTACTTGTTGCCTTCGGTCATTCGGCACCTTAGCTAGACGGAACTGGGCCGCGAGCTGGGAGCATGGAGGTTAGTCGTCCGTGCGAGTAGATCCTCTCGGGGGATGCTATTCGAGGCAGAGCGTTCGCTTCAATGCCGAGGTGGAGAGCGGGGCACGGTGGGAGGAGTGTGATTGGTGAGCCTGAATCCGCGGGTGGGGTGCTCCGGCGGGTAGGCTCCTCGGATGGCTGATCAGACTACGGAAGTTTCGGTGGGGCTCGATACTCGCGTGCGGCGGCGGGTGCTGGGGTTGGTGGCGCTGGCGACGCTGGGTGGGCTTTCGGTGTGGTTTTCGACGAATGCGGTGGCGGGGGCGCTGGCGGAGGAGCTGGGGTTCGGGGATGGGGAGGTGGCGTGGCTGACGATTGCGGTGCAGTTCGGGTTCGTGGGAGGGACGCTGACTTCGGCGCTGGGGAATCTGACGGAGCGGGTGCACGAACGTCGGTTGTTTGCGGTGGCGGGGGTGCTGGCGGCGGTTGCGAATGTGGCGCCGGTGGGGTCGGACGAGTTCGGGGTGTGGTTGCTGGCGCGGTTCGCGACGGGGTTCTTTTTGGGCGGGGTGTATCCGCCGGCGATGCATGTGATTTCGGGGTGGTATCGGGAGGGTCGCGGGTTGGCGCTGGGGATTGTGGTGGGGGCGTTGACGCTGGGGTCTGGGTCGCCGCATCTGTTGCGGTCGGCGCTTTCGGGTGACTGGCGGGTTTCGATGGCGAGCGCGAGCGCGCTGACGTTGTTCGGGGCGGCGGTGATGTGGTGGGGGGTGCGTGACGGGCCGTTCCGGTCGCCGCCAGCGGTGGTTCGGCCATCGGAGTTCTGGCGGGCGGTGTCGGGTCGGGGTTCGTTGCTGGCGCTGGGCGGGTATCTGGGGCACATGTGGGAGCTGTACGCGATGTGGGCGTGGCTGCCGGTGTTCCTGGCGGCGGTGTATGTGGATGTGGAGGTGCCGTTCTTCTCGCTGTCGGCGGGGAGTCTGGCGGGGTTTGTGGTGTTTGCGTTGGGGTCGGCGAGTTGCGTGGTGGCGGGGGCGCTGTCGGAGCGGTTTGGTCGGACGATGGTGACGAGTGTGGCGATGGTGGTGAGTGGATCCGCGGCGCTGGTGATCGGGTTTGTGCCGGCCTCGGTGGTGCTGATTTCGGTGATTGCGGTGGTGTGGAGTGCGACGGTGATGGCGGATTCGGCGCAGTTTTCGGCGGCGATGACGGAGCTGGCGGACGAGCGGTATCGCGGGTCGGCGCTGGCGTTTCAGACGGGCAGCGGGTTTCTGCTGACGGCGGTGACGATCC
>JABIST010000017.1 GCA_018700215.1 Dehalococcoidia bacterium
AGCACCTTTCGAAGATTCTTTCGGGTGAGGTGAACTGGCAGCAGGGGTACTCCGAGCCGGGCTCTGGTTCGGACCTGGCATCGCTGCAGACGCGCGCGGTGCGCGACGGCGATGACTTTGTGGTGAACGGGCAGAAGATCTGGACGAGTGGCGCGCAGTACGCGGACTGGCTGTACGTGCTGACGCGGACAGACCCAGAGGCGCCGAAGCATCGCGGGATTTCGTTCATGCTGATGGAGATGGGGATCCCGGGGCTTTCGATTCGCCCGCTGATCGACATGAGCGATCACCACCACTTCAACGAGACGTTCTTTGAGGATGTGCGCGTACCGGCGTCGAACGTCGTGGGTGAGATCAACCGCGGCTGGTACGTGGGCGCCACGCTGCTGGACTTCGAACGCTCCAACATCACCGGGGCGATTTCGAGCCGAAAGACGATCGAGAAATTGATCGACTATGTGCACACGGACGAGGGCGAGAAGCGGTCACGGCTGAACGAGTCTGACTCGCTGCGGCACCAGGTGGCTGAGTGCTTCATCGAGAGCGAAGTGCAGTTCAACTTCAGCTTCCGAATCATCTCGATGCAGTCGGCCGGTCAGATTCCGAACTATGAGGCTTCGACCTCGAAGCTGTTCAACTCGGAGCTGAACCAGAAGCTGGCACGGACCGGCACGCAGGTGCTGGGTCAGTACTCGCAGTTCTGGGGTCACGACGACGATGACCGGAACGTGGTCCCGACGACGCCGAACAAGTGGGCGCCGATGGACGGCCACTTCACACAGACGTACGTGCGTTCGGTGCCATCGACGATTGCCGCTGGTACCTCGGAGATTCAGCGCAACATCATCGCGACGCGTGGGCTGGGGCTGCCGCGCGGCTAGTCACGCCTCGAAGACTCGATATCAGAGACGGGGTGCCGAGAGGCGCCCCGTTTTTCGATCGGGCCACTGCTCGGTGGTTGGGAAACTGGCTGGCAGCAGGGGAGGAGTCTCGTTCTTCCTTGCGCGTGCTCAGTCGCGGGGAACAGCCTGCTGGACTTGCTGGACGGCAGTGACGCGGTCCTCGAAGGCCTGGGCGCCCTCGATGCCTCGGAGGTGCTGGGTGCCACGCTTGATGGTGGTCATGGCCCAGGCGTCGTTTTCCGCGAGCGTGGCGGCGTAGGCGCGAGCTTCGTCGAGGACATCGTCGTCGGGAACGGATTTGGCGGCAACGCCGAGGGTGACGAGTTCGGGGCCGGCGACGGGCTGGCCAGCGAGGGCGAAGCGGTAGGTGATGGCGGCGCCCCACTTGAGTTCAAGCCAGACGGTGTTGATGGGGGCGGCCATGCCCATGCGCACTTCGGAGGTGTCGATACGGGCGGTGTTGCCTGCGACGAGGAAGTCGCAGGCAAGGGCGAGAGCAGAGCCGCCGGCGATGGCGAAGCGCTGGAGCGCGCCGACGATCGGCTTGGGGCTGTCGTAGATGGCGGCGTGGAACGCGCGCCAGCGATCGAAGTGATCGGGAGCGCGGTCTTCCTTCAGGTCGTTCCCGGCGCAGAAGGCGCCGCCTTCGCCACGAATGAGGATGGCCTTCACCTCGGGATCCGCGATCAGGGCATCGAGGCCCTCGTGCAGGGCAGTGATCGTGTCGCTGGTGAGGGCGTTGCGACGCTCAGGTCGGTTGATGATCAGCTCGCCGACCGCGTTATCGATGGCGGTCCGGGCCAGCGGTCGGTCAGTGGGATCGGATATGTCGCTCATGAGGAGCACATCGTAGAGGTAGAGATGGACCGGTGCGAGAGGCGCCCCTGCCCGTCTGGTCAGGCCAGCAGGTAGCCAGGCAGGGCTAGACTGCGGTGGCCGCGGGCGGGTGCGGCGACGTGAGGCGGTGAGTTATGGCCACGACGGGAGCGACGAACAAGGGTCTTGCGAGTTTCGTGCGGGATTATGTGGCACGGACACGGGATTTCAGTCGGAACGCGAATCTTTATGTCCTGCACGTGATCGGGATGGACATGATCCACGGATCGTGGTCTGTGCTGTTCAACCTCTATCTGCTGGCGATTGGGTTCGACCTGAGCTTTATCGGGCTGCGATTGGCGATTGAGTATGTATCGCGGGCGGTGATGGCGGTGCCGGCCGGGCTGACGTCGGATCGGATCGGTCGGAAGGCGTCGTTTGTGCTGGGGGACGGCGTGGGGGCGCTGTTCGGACTGATCATGATTTCGACGCGGAGCGAATTTGTGCTGCTGATGTTGCCCGTGCTGGGCGCGTTCTTCGGGAATCTGCACCACACGGCGGAGCCGGCGTTCATGGCGGAGAACAGCCAACCTCGGGAGCGGGTGCATCTGTTCGCGATCGCGGGTTCGCTGCGGACGTTCTCGGCGATGATTGGGGCGCTGATCGCGGCGCTCGTGACGATGCAGTTCGTCGATCTGCTGGGGGAGGTGGAGGCGTACCGGTACGCGACGTACGCGGGATTGGCGCTGTGGTTTTTGTCGCTGATTCCGGCGGTGATGCTGCGGACCTACGAGGCTGTGGAGCGGCCAGAAGACGAATCGGAGACGGCGCCGGTGTTGCAGCGAGCGCGGACGGCGGGGAACTGGGCGGATGTGCTGTTCGCGAGATTCGTGTCGCTGTTCTCGGAGATCAAGCACCCACGTCGGATCTTCTACTTCGCGCTGACGAGTGCGTTTCTTTCGCTGGGCTTCGGGGTGGTGGGGCCGATGTTCAATGTGGTGTTCCACGAGGGACACGTGGAGGCCTCTGACACCCAGGTTGGGTTCATGTTCGCGGCGGGGGAGTTGGTGCTGGCGGCGGCGACGCTGGTGACGCCGCTGCTGTTACTGCGGTTCTTGCGAGTTGAGGCGATTGTGCTGACTCGGTTGGTGGCGATCCCGTTCGTGTTGGGGATGGCGTTGTGGCCGCAGGTGGTGGGCGAGGGACAGCTATTGGTGTTGCTGGTGGGCTTCTCGTACGTGGGTCGGCTGGCCTGGTTCCGAATGAGTTCGCCGCTGGACGATGCGTTCAACATGGACGTGCTGGATGCGCGGGAGCGGGCGACGAATACCGGTATCGAGATCGCAGTTGGGGGCGGGGTGTCGGCGGTGGCGATCTTCGCGGGGTCACGTTTGCTCGATAGTGGCGACTACACGACGCCGTTCCTGATCATGGCGGGGGCGTATGTGGTCTCGACGGCGATCTACTGGCGGGTGTTTCGCCCGCTGGACCGGGAGGTGACGGACGCGGCGCAGGCCTCGATGGCGACGGCTGAGGCGGGTGTGGCCGGGGG
>JABIST010000016.1 GCA_018700215.1 Dehalococcoidia bacterium
ATCCTCATCCTTGCGTTCACCCTCCGCGCCCGACTCAGCGGCCCACCACCACCATTCCCCCCGGTGCTCGCCAGCCGCACTGTCGCCGTTACCTCCGAGGTCTGGCCGCTGCCGAACGGCGGCCTCGCCGGCACCCGCACCACAGCGGCGATGCCCGTGCTCGAGGGGGAACCTGCCTGGAGTTGGACCGCCTCGTCGCTGCCCACCACATCACTCGTCGCCGCCGCCGATACCGCCTATCTCGGACTCACCGATGGTGTGCTCGTTGCCATCGCGCTCGACAGCGGCGAGGAGCGTTGGCGCGTCCCCGTCCCCGGCCTGCTCGAATCCGCCCCCGCTGTCGTCGACGATCGCCTCTACGTCGGCTACCGCCCTGGTCGCCTCGCAGCCCTCGACCGCGAAACCGGCGACACGCTCTGGGAAGCCGACCTCGGTATCTCCATCTCCACCACCCCCGTCGTCGTCGATGGCATCGTCTTCGTCGCCGCGAACGGGCTCCTCGCCGCCTTCGATGCCGAAGACGGCGCCCCCATCTGGCGCCAGTCGCTCAGCGACACGCTCGTCCCGGTTACGCCCGCCATCGATGACGACACGCTCGCCGTCGCCACCTATGACCGGGTCCTGATCTTCGACCGGTCCAACGGCCAGCAGCTCACCTGGGTGAAGCTCGCCCCGCAACACGCCCCCATCTCCGCCGTCGCGATCATCGAGGACCGCATCATCGTCACCGCCAACGGACAGACGCTCGCGATCGATGAAGACATGCGTCGGCCCTGGTGGGATCCGATTCGCCCCGCGTGGGAATTCCTCCATATCGTCGGTGCCGCCCCCAACCCACCCTGGCGTCCAGACCTCTGGACCGTCGCCCTGCCTGCCAACGCGTACCCCGCCGTCGTCACGTCCGATGTCGTGACCATCGCCACCCCCTCCGGAGCGCTCCGTGCCTACGATCTGCAGACTGGCATCCTCCGCTGGGAGTCAGAGTCCGAGCCGGTGTCTGCCGCGCCCCTCGGGACGCCTCGCGGCTTGCTCATCGCGGGCCTCGATACACTCCGCCTCCTCAACTCCGAGGGCGGAACCGAACTGAGTCGAATCTCCCTCGACGAGTCACCCTCCAGCGTGGTCGTCGTCGAATGGGGAGCCGTCGTGCTCTCCCCCGGAGGTGTCCGTGCGTACCTCCGTTAGCTCCCCCGTTCCCTTGTTCCGGCAGCCCCGCTCCGAATCCCGTACGGTGCCTGCTAGCAACCGTTGCCCAAGCACTACAAACGTAGTAGGTTCACGACCTGCTGAACTGTCAGACAGCGGAGCGAGAGGCGAGTAATGACGACGGCTACTGCTGTGACCATCGAACCAACCACCCGGACAGTCGAGGTCGCAGGCCTTGAACTGAAGCTGCGCGAATCTGGCAGCGGACCACCGCTCCTGCTCCTCCATCGCTCTACTGGCGTCATCGGCTGGGACACCTTCGAGGACCGGCTCGCCGCCAACTTCACCGTCATCCACCCCGATCTGCCCGGTTTCGGTGACTCCGAGCGTCCCGACTGGGCTCGTGAACCCCGAGACCTCGCCATCATCGTCGGACGCCTGCTCGAAGCGCTCGACATCGAGGACGTCACCCTCGTCGGTCTTGGCTTCGGTGGCTTCGTCGCCGCCGAACTCGCCACCATGAACCAGACCCGCCTCAAGTCGCTCGTCCTCGTCTCCTCAGCCGGCATCAAGCCGCGCGAAGGCGAAATTGTCGACCAGATGCTGATCGCTCACGACGACTACGTCCGCCGCGGCCTGAACGACCCATCGAGTTTCGAGACGCGCTTCGGCGCCGAACTCCACCCGGACGTCAAAGACATCTGGGAGTTCAGCCGCATCATGGCGGCGCGGATCACCTGGAGCCCGTACATGTTCAGCCGGCGGCTGCCACACCTGCTCGGTGTCGTCAGCACCCCCACGCTGATCGTCTGGGGGGACAACGATCAGATCATCCCGACGATCATCAGCAACCAGTACGCGGAAGGCCTGGCCAACTCCACGCAGGAGACGATCGCCAGCGCCGGTCACATCGTTGAATGGGATCAACCAGAACAACTCGCCGCCCTGATCACCAGCCACGCCGGCTAAGACAAAGAGGACGAACCATGCTCATCGGACGCTTCACCGAACGCCCCTACCAGGACCCCAGCTCCGGCTACTTTGGCGCCACCGGCCGCAGTATCCAGGACCTCTCCATCAGCAACGGCGAATACAACTCCCAGCTCGGCGCTGACCTCTACAACCGCTACCTCGATGAACAAGTCGCGGCGGAAGAGGCTGGCTTCGATGCGGTGATGCTGAACGAGCACCACTCCACGCCCTTCTGCATGGGCGGCACCGTCAACACCGAGGCCGCCATCCTCGCCCGCATCACGGACAAGGTGAAGATCGTCCTCAACGGCAACGTCCTCCCTATCTGGGATGACCCACTCTGGCTCGCTGAAGAACTTGCCACCATCGACATGATCTCCCGAGGTCGTCTCGTCACCGGTTGGGTCCGTGGCACCGGCCGCGAAAGCGTCGCGCACAACGCGCAGCCGCCCTTCAACTGGGAGCGCTTCCAGGAGGCCCATGACTTCATCATCAAGGCCTGC
>JABIST010000015.1 GCA_018700215.1 Dehalococcoidia bacterium
ACGACGTGAAGATCGGGGAGATTCAGATTCGGCACGGCTTCGGGCCGCCGATCCTGATTACGCCGTTCCTGGCGAGCCTGAAGCACGCGAAGGAGCTGCTGATGCTGGGCTCGGTGGTGGGCCCGGACGAGGCGCTGCGAATGGGACTGGTGAACCGCGTGGTGCCGGGCGATCAGCTGTTCGAGGAGGCGGCAAAGGTTGCGAAGCAGTTTGGAGCACTACCGCCACACGGGGTGCGGCTGAACAAGTTCCTGGTGAATCGGGTGTACGAGTTGCAGGCGTTCCGCGAGGCGCTGGATTACCGCGACGATCCGATGATTCAGGCGCTGTCCTCGGAGGCTTCGGGTGACGCGGTGGGGACGGATCGGCTGAAGGTGCTACGCGAGCAGGGCTGGGGGGCGTTTCTGAAGGAGCGCGACGAGGCCTTCAAGGACTGACCCTTCGGGTTGCTCAGGCGCTTCGCGGCTGTTTGTGGGAGGGGGTGAGGTGATTGGGCTTCGTGGGGGAGCTCAGCGGTCCGGACGGTGCTGCGGGTGGCGTTCCTGACGGGGATGCCGGTGGGGATGCCAGGCGTTTGGCATCCGGGGTGCTCGTCGGCTCGGGCGGTCCGTGTTCGGGCGGTAGTTCGTCGAGCTACTGCCAGCGGGGGAGTTTGGGGAGCTGCTTCTTGAGGGTGAGCTTGGTCTTGCCGACTGAGCCACCCCAGTGCTTGACGAGGTCAGGGGTGGCTTTGGTGAGGAAGTCTGGGATGTCGGTGGCGTCGTGGACGAAGGCGCCTTCGCGGTAGCAGACGGTGCAGTACTGATCGATTTCGGAGCCGTCGGCAGCGGTGCCGTGGTCTGGTTGGCGACGGATGGTGAAGCCGCAAGATTCGCAGACGGGGGCATCGCGTCCCTCGGTGAATTCCTTCATGTAGTCGCGGTCGCCGGTGGCCTGGAATTTTCTCGAGGCTTCGCGTTCTTTGATGTCGGCCATTGGTCGCCCCTTTCAGTGGAGCGCGACGAGGGTGGAGTGGTCGCGCTGAGTTGTCCGTGCTCACGGCATACAGCGTGTATGCGAGTGCTGTCTCTCATGATATCGAATCTGGCGGGCCCGTAGTGATGGGCCCGCCAGATGGGAGTGTGGGGGGATGGGAGGAAGCGGCCGCCTCGGAGGGTGGGTCGGAGAACGGCCGCGATTGCTGGTTAGCGAAGGGCGGAAAGCTTGGTGGGCTCGATGCGCTGAACGCTGATCTTATCGCGATCCATCAGCTCTGGGATACGGGGGCCGATGTCGTTCTTCCAGTGGTCGCTCTGGTAGACGGCTTCGTAGAGGCGCTCACGCTCTTCCTCGGAGTCGAAGCGGCGGACCCAGACGTAGACGGAGTCGTCTTCTTCGCCGGTGAAGCTGCCAACGATGACCATGCCCTGTGACTGCTGGAAGGGGATAATTTCGTCTTCCATCATGCGGACCCATTCGTCCTTCTTGCCGGGGCGGATGGAGTACTGGCGCAATTCGAAGAACATCTGGGGGGCCTTCCGTGAATGGGCTGTCGATGCGGTAGCGGGCGTCACAGTCGCCTCGGCCCGCGTGGGTAGCCTACCGGTGTAGAGGGGATTCGTCATGGGGGAGTGGGTGCGAGCGTTGCGCGGCGTGGGGAAGTCGACGCTGGCGACGGTGGTGGTGGTGGCGGTTCTGGCGGTGTTGCTGATGTGGCAGCCGGGCTCTTCGGGTGACGCGCAGACGGGGACGGCGCCGCTGACCGGGCGTTCGCGCGACCTGACGAGTGAGGGCCTGGGGCTCTCCGTGGAGCAGGCGGTGGCGGAGATGGTAACGCTGCTGCCGAAGGCGTCGATTCCGGCGATTTATGAGCCGACGTTTGTCAGTGCCCTGGAAGGAGACGGGTTTCTGGCGGCGGATGACCTGGTGATTGGTGTGGTGATTGACGGTGAGGCGCACGCGTACGGGACGGCGTTTCTGGGGCGGCACGAGATTGTGAACGATGTGGTTGGTGGGCGGGCGGTTGCGGTGACGTGGTGCCCGCTGTGTTTCACTGCGCTGGTGTACGCGCGGGAGTTCCCAGGTAGAGAGGCACCGCTGCGATTCGGGGTATCGGGGAAGCTGATCCGGAACGCGCTGGTGATGTACGACCGAGAGACGGACACGCTGTGGAGCCAGTTTCTGGGGGTGGCGGTGGCGGGGGAGTTGCTGGGGGCCTCGCTAGAGTCGCTGCCATCGCAGTTGATGGAGTGGGCGGCGTGGAAGGTGCTGCATCCTGAGACGGTGGTGCTGGAGCAGGAGGAGCGGGTCTTCGATCGCTACACGCCGTACTACGAGGGTGTGGTGGTTGGAGTGTTCGGTGAGCGGCATGGCGATGGGCGGCTGGGTCCGAAGGAGTTTGTGCTGGGGCTTCAGTTGCCGGGGTTTCAGCGGGCCTACGCGTTCCGCGACCTGAGCGAGTTTCCGGTGGTGAACGATCATCTGGGCGATACGGCGCTGGTGGTGGTGTTTGATGCGGATCTGGGGACGGGGGTGGCGTTCAATCGGGAGGTTGATGGGCGGTTGCTGACGTTCGATCGGGTGGTGGAGCGATCGGACGGGCGGCTGATGCTGCGGGATCGGGAGACGAGGACGTTGTGGGCTGGGATGACCGGCGTGGCGCTGGGTGGTGAGCTGGAGGGGGAGCGGTTGGAGCAGCTGACGTTTACGCAGATGTTCTGGTTCGCGTGGACGGATTACTACGAGCAGGGGCCGCTGTGGGAGCCGCCCGGTTCCGTGCAGTGACGCGCGTGTGGTGGTGGTAGTCTCCGCGCATTGCGAATGGGGGCTCACGATGACGACGAGTACGACCTTGAAGCCGTTCACGCTGGGCGATGCGGGTGGGGCCGAGTACCGCTTCCCGAGCGGGCGTCCGGCGCTGCTCTGTTTTGTGAAGGAAGATTGCCCGACCTGTGGGCTGTCGATGCCACTGATCGAAGCGGCGCATCGGGCGTTCGGTGGCGCGGTGGACGTGTGGGCGATTGGGCAGGACACGCCGGGGAACGCGGTGCTGGTGGAGCGCCACGGGCTGACGGTGCCGATGCTGGACGACGATGCGCTGGGCGTGTCGTTCGCTTACGACCTGGACACGGTGCCATCGGTGTTCCTGGTGGACGGTGAGGGGAATGAGCTGCGGAGCTTCATTGGCTTCGGGCGCGACGACTGGCGCACGCTGATCGACGAACTGGGGTCGATGACGGGGCTTGATGTGCCCTCGATCGATTGGGGGGAGTACCCGGAGTCGAGGCCGGGGTGTGGGTCGCGGTCGGTGGAGCCGGTGATCGCGGAGCGGCTGGCGGCGGAGTCTGAGGGGAGTCCGCTGCGGGCTCGGAAGATTGAGATTGCGTCGGGGGATGACGAGCACGAGTTTCTGTTCGACCAGGGGCTGACGGACGGGCTGCCTGCGGTGCCGCCGACGCCGGAGCGGGTGCTGCGGATGTTGGGTGGGACGAAGCGGGACGCGCAGGAGGTGGTGGCGATTGTGCCGCCGAACCTGGCACCGGCGACGGTGGAGAAGGTGGCGATCAACGCGGTGATGGCGGGGTGCAAGCCGGAGTACTTGCCGGTGGTGCTGACGGCGGTTGAGGCGATGTGTACGGACGAGTTCAACATCCACGGGGTGAGTGCGACGACGATGGGTGCATCGCCAGCGATGGTTGTGAACGGACCGATCCGGGAGCGGATCGGGATGAACTCGAGACTGGGCGCGATGGGCGCGGGGAACCGGGCGAACGCGACGATTGGCCGAGCGATCCGGTTCGTGCTGCGGAACGTGGGTGGGGCGAAGAGCGGGGGGACAGAGCGCTCGACGCTGGCGAGCCCGAGCAAGTTCACGCTGTCGTTCGCGGAGTGGGAGGAGCGGTCGCCGTGGAATCCGTACCACGTGGACCATGGGTTCGAGCCTGAGGATTCGGTGGTGACGCTGTTTGCGGCGACGGGCGGGCCGACGATGGTGGTGGACCAGACATCGAGGAGTGCGCGGCAGATGGGTGGCAGCATCGGGATGGTGATGGAGGGGATCGCGCACCCTCGGTCGCGGGGGCCGCAGGACACGCTGCTGGTGCTGTGCCCGGAGCACCTGGACACGATCACGCGGGACGGCTGGACGAAGCAGCAGTTGCTGGATCGGATCCAGGAGGTGAGCGCGAAGCCGCTTCGGGAGCTGCTTGCGGACGAGGAATCGGGGGTTGGGATTCCGCCGGAGCGGTTCGGAGCGGACGGGCCGACGGAGGAGCAGCTCAACCAGTTGATGCCGAAGTTTGCCAGCACGGATAACATTCATCTTGTGGTCGCCGGTTCGGACGCGGGGAAGTTCTCCTCGGTGTTTCAGGGCTGGGCGACGGGACCGCGCGGCTCGATGGTTGTGAGTCGCAAGATTGAGGAGGCGTGAGATGTGCGCGATGAGGATCTTGGATCCGACCGATGAGCGTGAGCCGATCCGACGGCAACTGACGCCGCGGCCGGAGCATGTGACGGGGACCGTGGGGTTCCTGGATATTTCGAAGCCGCGCGGGAACGTGCTGCTGGACCGGCTGGAGGCGCTGTTCGACGAGCGGCTGCCAGACGTGGAAGTGCGGCGCTACGCGAAGCCGACGTTTACGAAGCCGGCACCGGAAGACCTACGTCGGAAGATTGCAGAGGAGTGTGGCTTCGTTATCGAAGCACTCGCTGACTGAGGGTCTTGTACAACGTGCAGTGTGCACGACACGGTTTGGTTCGAGATTCAGGGGATTCCTTCGGTGTTCCTGGCATCGACGGAGTTTGTAGACGCCGCGACGGCGCAGTCCGAGATGCTTGGCTTACCTGAGGTGCAGCGGGTGTTCGTCCCGCACCCGATTCAGGATGCGACGGACGCTGAGATGCAGGCGAAGGCGGAGGAGGCGTTCGAGGCGATCCTGGGAGCGCTGATCGACTAGCCCGAAGTTTGGATTTCCTCGGCTGCTTCGGCGGCTGGGTCGGGAGCCCCCGTGAGGGGGCTTTCGTGTGTTTGGGGCGGGGCCGTGGCTACTGGCCGCCGAGGATGTTGTTGGCGCGGCAGGCGGGGAGTGATGGGGCTCCCCGAGGGGCGAGGCGACGATCAGGACTCGGTCTTGATGAGTTCCTTGAGCTGGGCTCGATCTTCGTCTGTCCATGCAGTCGGGTCCTCTGCGTGAGAGTCCGAGGCGTGGAGTTCGATGTGCTTCCAGAGCTCGCCGGGTGTTTGTGCGTAGAACCGGCCGGGGCAGGTTTCCATTCCCGGGTAGTCCGCGCAGGCATATGAGTGAACGGGTTCCATACGGACCTCCTGGATTGTGAGGAGACTACCGCAGTTACTCGCCGCCGATGATGTTGTTGGCTCGGAAGGCGGCGATTTCGTCGAGGGTGAGGCCGAGTTCGGAGAGGAGCTCGGTGGTGTGGCGGCCGAGGGCGGGTGCGGCGCGGCGGGCGGCGGTGGGGGTCTTGGACATGGAGACGATGGGGCCGACGACGCGCTGCGGGCCGGTGATCTCGTGGTCGAGGTCGACCATGATGTCCATGGCTTCGACCTGAGGGTCGTCCGCGAGCTCCTCGGCGAATTGGACGGGGGCGACGGGGACACCGGCGTCTCGGAAGCGCTGGAGCCAGTGGGCGACGGGTTCGAGGCGGACTTTCGCTTCGATCTCGTCCATCCAGACTTCGGTCTGGCGGCGGGTTTCGGGGTCGGTGGAGTCGAACTCTGGTTCGTCGCTGTTGTCGTGCTGCATATCGAGGACGCCACGAGCGCCATCGCGGGTGGCCTTGGTGAGGCAGCCGAGGACGATGGCGCCATCGTGGGCGACGTAGGAGCGGTAGTAGAGGCGGGGCGGGGCGGCGCCGGAGTTGCGGTATTCGTTGCGACGGGCGAGCTGGTCTGAGTAGGGGGCGCCCTCGGCGCGGAGCCGGTAGACATCCTCAATCATCGGATCTCGCATGGAGGCATCGGTGACGGGCTGGCGCATGACGTAGACATCCTGGATGGCTAGCGCGGACTGGAGGAGGGAGCCTTCGATCAGCTGGCCCTCGCCGGTGCGTTCGCGGTGGAGGAGGGCTGCGCAGATGGCCATGCCGATGGCGGTGCCGGTGGTGTAGTCCGCGATGGCGGGGGTGAGGCCCTGTGGTTCGCCGTGGGGACCGAGCTTGCCATCGCCGGCGACGAGGCCGGCGTAGGCGGTGGCGGCGATATCGGTGGCGCCGGCGCCAGCCATGGGGCCGCGCGGGCCGAAGCCGGTGAGGTTGCCGTAGATCAGGCTGGGGTGGATCGCGCTGAGCGTTTCGTAGTCGATGCCGAGGCGCGCGGCGACGCCGGGGCGGTAGTTGATGGTGACCACATCGAAGTGGGGGAGGATGTGGTGGAGCAGCGCGCGGCCTTGCTCAGTGGCGAGGTCGATCGCGAGGCTGCGCTTCCCACGGTTGAGGGACTGAAAGCGCTTGCCTTCGCCGGGGACGACGGCGCCAGCATCGCGATACGGATCGCCGGTGAGTGGTTCGACTTTGACGACGTCCGCGCCGAAGTCCGAGAGCAGGATGCCGTTGAACGGCATGGCGACGATCAGTGAGAATTCGAGGACACGGATGCCATCGAGTGGGCCAGCAGGGTCCGCCACGTGCGCCTCCCTTGGAAGCTTGTTGTGGCGAGAGCCTAGCGGACGGCGGGGCAGGGCGGAATCGAACGACGGTCGAGGTCAGGCGGCGGGCTGCTCCTCGGCAGGTCGATCTCCGATCAGGCAGCTGACCGTGGCGCGGAGCAGATCGCGGGTGGTGACGATGCCGACGACTTCTTCGTCGGGGCCGGTGACGGGGAGGCAGGAGATGTGGCGTTCCAGCATGGTGGCGGCGGCCAGTTCGATGGGCGTGTCGCGCGTGACGGCGATCATGTTGTAGCTGGCGGCGCTGAAGACCGGGCGCTGGAGGGTTTCGTCGTCGCGGCGCTGGGCGGCGTGGCCATCGGCGTAGGGGCTGATGGCGCGAAGGACATCGCGATCAGAGAGCACGCCGACGATGCGGCCACGATCCTCGACGAGCAGGTGGTGGATGCCGTGGGCGCGCATGGTATTGCGGGCGTCGCGAAGTTCGGAGTCAGCGATCACGCTGATCGGTGGGTGGGACATGATGTCGCCGACGGTGGGTCCGGCGTATGTGTTGTGGAGCATAGCTCCGCCGTTCCGAGGCGGGCGGATGTGATGGTCCCGCGCTCGGTTAATCATCGTCACTGATTCGGCAGTCGCACAGGCAGTGTGGAGACGTTGAACGTGCCTTCGGAATGGCGGTTGAGGCGCTCTCAGGAGCGGAATGTCACGCCTTGGTAGCGGGTGGGACGAAGAGGTTCTCGCGGTACCAGCGCAGCTCCTCGATGGACTCGCGGATGTCATCGAGGGCACGGTGGGCGCCTTTTTTCTGGGGTGGCGGAGTAGTGGGGTACCAGCGCTTCGTCAGCTCCTTGAGCGTGCTGACATCGACGCTGCGGTAGTGGAAGTGGTCTTCGAGGTCGGACATTTCGGCGCGAAGGAAGCGGCGATCGTGGGGGATCGTGTTGCCGCAGAGCGGCGATTTGCCGGCGGGGGTCCACTGCTGGACGAACTCGAGGGTGAGCCGCGTGGCCTCGGCGATATCGATCTCGGAGGCGCGGATGCGGTCGACGAGGCCGGAGCCGCCGTGGGTTTTGACGTTCCACTCATCCATGAGGGCGAGTTCGTCCTCGGTGCGGCGGATCGCGAGTTCGGGGCCCTCGGCGAGGATTTCGAGGTCGGGGTTGGTGACGAGGGTGGCGATTTCGATAATGACGTCGCGACCGGGCACGAGGCCGGTCATTTCGAGGTCCATCCAGACGAGGTTGTTGGCGTCAGGTGTGGGCATGGAGTCGAGCGTACGACGAAGGGTGGATGAGCGTCATCAGGGTTGTGATGGGTGCTGGGAAGGTGCGTGGTTACGCCTCGAAAGCTGTGTGGGGTGCGTGCTACGGTGATCTCATGTTGAGAAAAACGTTGCGGATTCGACGATTGTTGCTGGTGCCGGGATCACTGGGCGTGTTGCTGGCGCTTGCTGCGTGTGGCGGTGGCGAGTCTGCGACCGTGGAGGAGACGGCGACGCCAGCTCCTGTGACCGGGACGGTAGTGGCTACTTCGGAGCCAGGGGGAGGCGAACGCGTGGCACAAGATGGGGACAGTGTTCTGGTTCATTACCACGGGACGTTGGATGACGGCAGCGTGTTCGACTCCTCTCGGGAACGCGATCCGCTGGGATTCGTCGTGGGCTCGGGTGGGGTGATCGCGGGGTTCGACAATGCGGTGCGCGGGCTTGCGGTGGGCGATTCGGTGACCGTGCGGATGGAGCCGGCGGACGCGTATGGCGAGCGGGACGAGTCGATGATTCTCGAGTTCCCTCGGTCAGATGCGCCCGAGGGGTTGAGCGTGGGTGATCAGGTGGCGGTCAGCGGTCGACCGGCAACGGTGCTTGAGGTGACGGATGAGATCGTGCGAATCGATGCGAACCACGAGCTGGCGGGCCAGGCGCTGACGTTCGAGATCGAACTGGTAGCGATCGAGTAACGCAGTTTCTTCGAGAGATTGATCAGAAACGGCTCGCCACTGGCGAGCCGTTTGTTGTTTCTGTAGCGCTGAGGCGCTGGTTCTTTTGCCGCGCTGGCACCCTGTCTTTCTGTAGCGCTGGCGCGTGGGGCGGGACTAGACCGGGAGCGCTTCGTCCTCGACGCCCTTGGCGCGGTAGACGGAGCGGACGGCCTCTTTGACCTCATCGACGTTCTTGTAGCGTCGATCCGGGATGGCGGCGAGGATGCGCGCGACTTCGCGGTCGATACCGCCCTTGTCGCGGCCAGCGTTGTAGATGCCGGATTTAGAGATGGGGTAGAAGAAGCCCTTGAATGCGGCTTCGAAATCTTGCTTGGTGGCGTGCGGTGTGGCCATGCGTCGTCCTCCAGACCGCAATCTTAGCGCGAGATCGCTCGGGCTCAACCGATTCGGAGGGGGGAGCGGCAGCGACTGGCTATGCGATGCGGGTGGCGGGGCGGTCCTGAGACTCTTCGGCGTGGGTTTGCGCGTCCTGGGCACTGGCGGCCTGGACCACGAGGTAACGGACGAAGGCCTCGTCGACGTGCTGCATGGAAGCGGCGCGCCAGACTTCGACGGCTTCGTCGTAGCTGTCGAACGGGCCCTCGGTGGCCTCTGCGGTGGTCAGCGAGGTGAACGTGGTGTCGCTGTAGCGACCGCCGATCACGAAGTAGGGGAGGTTTTCGTCGTTGGGGACGAGTCGGAGGTCGTGAGGTTGGGGAGTCATTGGTAAGGTGGCCTCCAGCTCGGGGCGGCGCAGTGCGATGGTTTTGCGGTGCGAGGGATCCCGATGGCAGGCTACTAGCGTATTATGCGTGGGCTATATGCCTATCAGGGTAATGCCGGAGCTATAGCGTTTGAGGTGGGGAAGGTTCCAATACATGCCGCTTTACGAGTACCAGTGCAACGACTGTGAGCATCGCTTCGAGCTGCTGCGCCCTTCGCGCGAAGCATCGATGGCTCAGCCGTGCCCGGACTGCGATGCAGATTCGCGTCGGGTGATGTCCAAGCAGTGGTCCGCCTTTACGTTCCGCGACGGCCGGCCGCGTCAGCTACCGGACGACGGCGGCTACTACCACCTGGGCAAGAAGGTGACGCAACCGATCACCGGTTCGGTGCGCGGCATTGAGCATCCCGAGATCAACAAGAAGGCGCCGCCGAAGCCGCTGACGATCGAGGAGATGGAGCACTACGAGTACGCGAAGGAGCATCACGTTGAGACGATGCTGCAGACCGGTGTTGAGCCGGTGGATGCGCGTGCCGGTGAGGCCGAGCAGGAGTTCCAGAAGCGCGTTCGGCAGCGTGGCTCGGTTCGCGAGGAGCAGGTGAAGCGGCGCGTTCGCGGCAACGTGCGGAAGCTTGAGTACAAGAAGTTCACCCGCGGCCGCTAGTGCGGTGACTGCGGGTTGAATTCCCTCGATTGAATGAGGAGGCCGGGTTCGCCCGGCTTCTTTGTGCTTGAGGTGGACAGGGATCAGGAGGGGCTGGGGCTATACTCGCGCACTGCAATGAGTACAGCGCAGCACATACAACAGACAGAGCACGCAGAACACGCAGAGGCGACGTAAGGGGACAACGTGGATTATCGAAGACTGGGCCGCTCAGGCCTCGAAGTGTCAGTGGTCGGCATCGGCTGCAACAACTTCGGGCGACGCTGCGACCTTGACCAGACGAAGGCGGTTGTTGACCAGGCGATTGAGGTTGGCATCAACCTGTTCGACACGGCCGACATCTACGGCGGCGACGGGATGTCCGAGCAGTTCCTGGGCAAGGCGCTTGAAGGCCGTCGTCAGGACGTGGTGCTCGCGACGAAGTTCGCGGGGCCGATGGGCGAAGGGCCGATGTCGAAGGGCACCTCTCGGAAGCACATCATGGACGCGGTGGACGCGAGTCTGACGCGGCTGGGCACGGACTACATTGACCTGTACCAGGTGCACTTCCCCGACCCGGAGACGCCGATGGAGGAGACGGTGCGGGCGCTGGATGACCTGGTCAGTTCCGGCAAGGTGCGGTATCTGGGCAACTCCAACTTCTCCGGCTGGCAGATTGCGCACGCAGACTGGATCGCGCGGACGAATCACCAGACGCCGTTCATTGCGGCGCAGAACGAGTGGAGTCTGCTGCGGCGCGGTGTTGA